>NZ_RZSW01000874.1:0-1757 GCF_003997375.1 Mesorhizobium sp. M5C.F.Ca.IN.020.29.1.1
TTCCTCGAAGAAGACGCAAAGGTTTATGGCCCCAGTGGCGGCGAGGTCGTTACGACGGAACGCATTCACAACCTGGCCGCTTACATCGAAACGTTGCAGCATTAGACTTCGGCAACAGCGAAGTTTGCGCAAATGGCTTGCTGTATGTGGATGAATGGTGCACGTGCCGAAGCGCCAATCAACTGGCTCTGGACGCTATGATTGATATCAGCCCGAGGTTGGACGAGCGCCTTGGCCGGATTCATGCCAGGCAGCGTCTAGGGGTCGAAGAGGACCACGAAGCCCAGGTTTTCGGCCACGGCCTGAATTTCTTCCATTTGGAGAATTGGTATTCGATCCACGCGGCAATCCGCTACGGGCTGCGGTTAACTGGCCTCTATGGGCGTGGGCGCCGCAATGCCGCAAACGTCCAACTCCGCGTCAACACGATTGCGTCGGCAAGCTTGCCACGTAGTTTTGACGGATTCCGGATCCTCCACCTCAGCGATTTGCATGCGGACATGAGCGGCCCCGCAATGGATCGCGTCACCGAACTCGTCGCCGATCTCGACTATGACATTTGCGTGCTGACCGGCGATTTCCGTGCAAAGACCTTCGGTCCCTTTGAAGCTGCCGTAGACGGCATCGCCCGTATGCGAGCCTCTCTCAAGGGTCCGCTATACGGGGTGCTCGGCAACCACGATACAGTTCGAATGGTTCCAGCCTTGGAGGACATGGGCATTCGCATGCTGATGAACGAACTCGAAGTGATCGAGCGGAGCGGAGAGCGCATCTATCTCGCTGGAATAGACGACGCGCACTTCTTCCGGGTCGACAATATCGAAAAGGCGGCTGCCGATATGCCAGCCGACGCATTTTCAATGCTGCTTTCGCATACTCCCGAGATCTATCGCCAGGCAGCTCACGCTGGATTCGACGTGCTGCTCGCAGGTCACACCCATGGCGGCCAGATCTGTCTGCCAGGGGGCATCCCGATCACCTTGGATTCGAAACTCCCGCGGACGATGGGCGCCGGCGCGTGGATGTTCCATGCCATGATGGGTTACACATCAGTTGGCGCCGGATCGAGTGTCGTTGCAGTACGGCTGAACTGTCTTCCCGAGATCACACTCCACCGTCTGGCCCGCAAGGATTAGTAGGGTCTGTCTCTGATACGCAGCATGTAGAGAAGCCGGGACACCACGAGTTCGCCAATCCAGAACGAGCCGACACCGATCAGAATGTCCCAAACCGAAAATCCCACGAGGTCCTTGACCGCAAGGAAAGGCAACAGGGATTCCGGCACCTGATCGAAGCCTGGCGCCTCGGCGCTCGGAGCCAAGCGCAAACGACGCTTGAGGAAGCTCGATAGCATGTCGCCAATCATGGCGATCAAACCTACGAGCGCTCCGGTTTCAATGTCCAGCCCCACAAGAGGACCGCCCATCGCAGCTGCCGTGATGGCTAGCACGAGACCGCGAAGAGTCTTTGACCGACCCAGGAGCGGCTGTCCGTCCCAGAAAAGCCAACCACCATCGATCGGCCATGCGAGCCACTCGCCAAGCATTTTCTTGGCGATAACAGGCACGCCGTTGGCGAGGGTCAGCAAGATGAGGCACTGACCAATCGACCAGAAATGAAGCTCGGTCATGATGTTCTCATAATGCAGGGTCCGGGGTCCTTGCGAAAAATCGCGCGCCAGCCCTTAAGCCGGTCGGGTTGCCTTCCTCCGATAACGCGCTTCACTACTACTAGTTTTCTTCAGAATGATGATGCAC
>NZ_RZSW01000875.1:0-1750 GCF_003997375.1 Mesorhizobium sp. M5C.F.Ca.IN.020.29.1.1
ATATGCGGCAGGGTTATACAGAAATGCGACAGTGGCCTGCTGGTCGTCAACGATCATTGCCTGCCTCCTGTTTGGCTGCGCCGGTGAAACGACCAAGGCCTTATCGAGGAAGTTGTCCCTCGAGTTATCGCTGTAGGGTCTGGACGTAACCGGCCAGTTCATGGATCCGTTCCCTGGTGACGATTTCTCCAGCGTTCGGGCCGTACTTCTTGGCGTCCCCGGGAAGGAACTGTCGACCCCAGACCGGCATGTCGCGCTCGCCATGCTCCGGCACGACGTAACGGCCATCGATCACCGCGAAAACGCGCCAGTAGGGGAATTCGCCGCCGTTCTGCTTGGACAGGTGCGTCAGGTCCGCTGGGCGCTTCAACATTTCATCGGCAAGGGATCCGTCGCCCTTGCCTTGAGGGCCATGGCAGACGGCACATGAGTTCATGTATTCCGCCTTGCCGTTGCCGACTTCCTGGGCGCCGGCCGCGTTGAAGCCCAAACCTGCAAACACTGCTGCGATCAGGATTTTCACTTACGAATCCACCAATTGCTTGGGTGAAAGCTACAGGCCGGGTTAGCGAGCACATTGATGCGTATCAAATGCCGCCGCGCTCTTCACGGTGTTTGATTCAGCGCAATGAACGCGCCGGCCGCACTCGATAATGACTGAAACCACGACTAATCCTTCCCTTAGAATGAGGAGTTGCCGCCGTGACTTTCAGGACACTGCTTACGATTACCGGACCGAACCAGGGCGAGGGCGATCTGAAGCTCGCCGCATCGCTGTGCGAACAGATAGATGCCCATCTCTCCGTGCTGGTTCTCGAGCTTGCTGCGCCGCCCTCAGGCGGTGAGTATGCTGTTGTCCTCTCACCAGCTTGGCTGGAGGAGCGTCAGGCCGACCTGAAAAGGCTCAAGAAACGAATTTCGGAGGTGGTGGCATTTGTTTCCCAAGCTGACGTATCAGCTGATCTGAGCGACGACTATCCCGATACCGCCTGGGCGGACGAGATCATCGGAAGGCGAGCCCGCTACGCCGATCTGGCCATTCTGGGGCCGGACCTGCTCGCAAGCCATACACTGAAGGACAAGGTCATCGAGGGCGTCTTGTTTTCGTCCGGCAGGCCCCTTCTGCTCGTTCCCGAGGGCTCGCGGCCGACACTGAAGCCGAAACGCGTGCTCGTCGCTTGGGACGCTCGTCTGGAATCTTCGCGCGCGCTGCGCGAGTCGCTTGACCTGCTGATAGGCGCCGAGGAGGTGCACATTGCCATCATCGATCCGGTTGAAGATGAATACCACCATGGTGCGGAACCGGGCGCAGATGCTGCGGCCTTTCTCGCACGGCACGGCGTGAAGGTTACGGTCGACAGGCTGCCGAGCTCGAACCATTCAGTCGCCGACGTTCTTCGCCGGCACGCTGTCGACACCGCCGCCGACCTGATGGTTATGGGGGCCTACGGTCATTCGCGGCTGCGCGAGCGCATCTTCGGTGGCGTCACCAAGTCGATGCTTGAGAATCCATCGCTGCCGATCCTGATGGCCCGGTAGCCATTCCAAGAAGCAGTCGGGCCGGCGCAATACCGCCGGCCCATGCTTTTGGAGCAACTTGCTGGGCCGAGCTGGCGGAACAGTCGGTAGTGTCTCAGTTTGAAATTTGCCGGAATGCAATATGCATTTCCCATATCGGGCCGAACTCCTATATGCTTAGCGCAAAGCATAGGAGAAGCCAGTCATGCCTTTTTGGGTGAAACTCACTTCA
>NZ_RZSW01000876.1:0-1748 GCF_003997375.1 Mesorhizobium sp. M5C.F.Ca.IN.020.29.1.1
CCCAGATACTGGCTGCGTGCGGCATTTCTCATGAAGGTTTGCCACCGCCTTGGCGTTGAATAGACCGCCGGCAGCGATGCTCGCTTCGCTCAAGCAGTCGCGTACGTAATCCAGTTCTCCGGCTCCAACAAAGGAGCTGGCGTCCGGGGCTCGGTAAGGTTGTTTGGTGCGCTCCCGGATCGGAGTCGGAACGAGGTGCTTGGCTGCCTTGCGAAGTATGTGCTTTTCCACCAATCCCTTCAGCTTCATCTCCGGCGGTAGTCTTGCCGCGAATGCCACCAAACGAGGATCGAGGAAAGGGAAACGTCCTTCGATTCCATGCGCCATCGCCATGCGATCGCCTTGGCTGGAGAGGATATAACCCGGCAGGAGGAAGCGGGTTTCGAGATATTGTGCCTGATGCAGTGGATGCCACAGGGAAAATGCTTGGGGCAGCTGGCTGACCAGGTCCTCAGCCGCGTCATAGCCCTTCAACGTCGCACGCAGGTCGCCGGAAAAGAAAATCTTCGCCGCCGCCGTGGTCTTGAAGCGCGGCCGATGCGAGAACAGCGGATCGTCGAGCGCAGCGTTACCGGCGCCGAAGAACGCAGCCAGGTACTCCACTGACTGCTGCTGCAGACCCGGCAGATAGGGATAAAGCCTGCGGAACAGCTGTGGCCTCATGCGCGATGCCGGCTGCCGCCCGCAGAACCGGCGAACACGCGCTTCCTTGAAGACATCGTAGCCTGCGAAGACCTCGTCGGCGCCCTCGCCAGTCAGCACCACTTTCAGGCCAGCCTGTCGAACGAGGCCGGATAATTGATAGAGGGGGGCCGGGGCCGTGCGGATGATCGGCCGCTCGGCAAAGCGGATGACTTCAGGGAAGACACCGGCGATATCGCCGGCACGGCAGGCAATGGTTCGATGATGGGTGCCAAGTGCTGAAGCCATCTCGGTCTGGAAGGCGCTTTCGTCGTGCTCGGCGCTGTCGAACGTCACGGAAAATGTCTGCAGCTTGCGAGGAGTCATGCCGGCGGCAAGCGCCGAGACAAGGGACGAATCGAGCCCGCCCGAAAGATAGGAACCGACCGGCACGTCGGCGCGCATGCGAAGCCTCACCGCATCGGTCAAAAGGGCCTGCAGCTCCTCGGCCGCATCGCCCTCGTTCGTGACCGTCGACGGCGCATCCCGATGCGGATAGTCGAGGTGCCAATAGCGTTTGACCGTGACTTGCCCCTGTGTCGCGATCATCACGCTTGCCGGCTCCAGCTCATGGATATTGCGGAAAGCCGTGCGGGGAGCGATCGGCGCCCACAGCGTAAATATCTGGTCGAGTGCGATCGGATCGATTTCGGCTGAGACGCCGGGGACCTTCATGAGGGCTTTGATCTCCGATGCGAAGTAAAGCACGCCGTCCTTGTTCGTGTAGAACAGCGGCCGGACACCCATCCGGTCTCGTGCAAGCACCATACGCCGACGCCTGTTATCCCATATCGCGAAGGCGAAATCGCCGTTCAGAAGCGGCAGGCAGTCTTCGCCCATCTCGTCATACAGGTGCAGGATGACCTCTGTGTCGCTCGACGTACGGAAGCGCCGGCCCTTGGCTATCAGCCCTTCGCGCAGTTCCAGGTAGTTGAAAATCTCGCCGTTGAACGCAATGGTCAAGTTGCCCGATACATCGGACATCGGCTGCTGGCCATCACCGATCCCGATCACGGACAGCCGCGCATGCCCGAGCCCGGCGTCGGCTGTTACAAATTTCCCTTGCT
>NZ_RZSW01000877.1:0-1744 GCF_003997375.1 Mesorhizobium sp. M5C.F.Ca.IN.020.29.1.1
GGTTTGGTATGCTGTCAGCGTGAAGCATTATAGTTTCTAAGCTAAAGCTCGAAATTTTCAAGCCAAGGTCATTCTCTGTGTTAACATGATAGAATGTAACTATGCCCGGTGAGTCAGAGCATGCACACATCTCGAATTGAATCCCGGTCGTCTCGCGATAGGTTTGCCTTAGACGTTCGAATAGGGATGGTACAGGCTCGACGATCACACCAGTCCAGCCATATTGTACGATGAAGTCGTGGATTGGATCATCAGTGATCCCGTCATTTCCTCCCACTTGTACAAACGAGAGCGGTGCGTGAATAGCGCTTAGCCTATGAAGGACAGTGTTCTTCACCACCTCTGAGATAGCTGCTAACGCAGATTCATCAATTTGGGTCATGGCATTGATTCTCGCAATAACTGATGCGCAGGACCGTCTAAGGTACAAGCATGTCGTTCATCGCCGCCACTTGACCTATACAATCCAATTATTAACGTGCAGCGCTGAAGTATTTACCAAATGGCCAAGAGATGGGCGCCACAAGAACCAGTCTCAAAGTTCGTACTAGGACGATTTCATGCCTGCTGTCAATCATGTTTACATAACTGTTACAAATAAACATACCTGTCACAAATGGTTCACCGCATTTAAAACTCGACACAATATACTATCATAAGGCGCACGACGCTGGTTAGCGGACACGCGATGCTCTGGTCCCGAAAAACTGGATCGGGCTCACCCCGTGGCAGAGTTCATCTCGCGGCAAGGAGCGGCTGGGCCGCGTATCCAGGATGGACAAACCCGACATCTGCGCAAGCTACTCGTCGTCGGCGCCGACGCGGTTCTCTTCCACCGCAGACGCTGCAGCGATACATTGAGACAATGGGCCAATCACTTGATGGAGACCAAGCCCTTCAAGCTTGTCGCTGTAGCCAACAAGCTCGCCCGCATCGTCTTCGCACTCATGCGCGACGAGACACACTATGCCGGCACGCCGGCGTAACAGCATCAGCGGCTGAGGCTGCGGAGCGGAAAATCGAGGGTGACAGCAACGTGATGGGAACAGACGGAGACAGATCCCCAAAACCTGCGGCATAGTCGGAGCTTCGAGCTCCTTCTCTTGATAGGCCAAGGATCAGCAGACACCATCAGGGTCAGCGGTCACAGTACCTTAGCACCAGGCCGAAGACATGACCGCACCCGCGACCGTCCAAACACCGAAAAGAAGCCCTTGATCGGCGGGCGCCGTCCAGACATGACTGCTGTATCGCTCGACGGATCGCCTCTGTCGTCGTGGCGCCCCCATGCAGAACCTGATGAGGTGGACGGCCTCCGCTCCCGGCATCGCAATGTGCCAAAGTGTGGCTGTCGAAAGTCACATGAGGGAGAGCCGTCCATGGAGAAGGTTAGCACAATCGGTCTGGATGTCGCCAAGCACGTGTTTCAGGTGCACGGCGTTGACGCGGAAGGCGCGGTCGTCATCCGCCGTAAGCTGCGCCGCGACGATATCGTGTCCTTTTTCGAAAGATTGCGGCCGTGCCTGGTCGGTATCGAGGCCTGCGCGAGCGGACATCATTGGGCGCGGGTCCTGGTCAGGCTCGGCCATGAGGTTCGACTGATGCCCGCTTCTTACGTGAAGCCTTATGTTAAACGGCAGAAGATGGGATGGTTGCCGCCCTCCCCAGACGGCATCGCAATGTGCCAAGGTCGTGGTGTTCAACGCCACGAGAAGGAGAGGACGGCAAATGAACGATACTATGA
>NZ_RZSW01000878.1:0-1739 GCF_003997375.1 Mesorhizobium sp. M5C.F.Ca.IN.020.29.1.1
CTAACCGCCTTCATGCGCGATCTACCAATCGAAATTGAAGAGGCGGCGATTGTAGACGGCGCCTCGCCTTGGGTAATCGTCACGCGCATTTTCATGCCGCTGATGGGGCCGGCGCTGGTAACGACGGGACTTTTGGCCTTCATCGGTGCCTGGAATGAGTTCGTGTTCGCGCTGACCTTCACTTCGTCCGATGACCAGCGCACCGTTCCTGTTGCGATTGCGCTTCTTTCAGCCGCCTATCAGCACGAAATTCCCTGGGGCAGCATCATGGCGGCCTCTGTCATTGTCACGATACCGCTCATAGTTCTCGTGCTCATCTTTCAGCGGCGGATCATTTCAGGCCTAACCGCCGGTGCCGTTAAAGGCTGAAGATCAGGAGAAAATGATGGCAAAGCTGCAACTGAACGATGTTCGGAAATCCTTTGGCGCTGTTGAGGTGATCAAGGGCGTGACAATGGAAATCCGAACAGGCGAGTTCATGGTCTTCGTCGGCCCCTCAGGCTGCGGAAAATCTACACTCCTCAGACTTATCGCCGGGCTGGAGGAAATCACTTCCGGCACCCTCGCCTTTGACGATCAGATCGTCAACAATCTAGTTCCTTCGAAACGAGGGATCGCAATGGTGTTCCAGTCATACGCACTGTACCCGCATATGACTGTGTTCGAGAACATGTCGTTCGGCTTGCAGCTTGCTGGCGCAGATAAGAGAGAGCGTAGGAGAAGAGTCGATGCTGCTGCGGAGATGCTGCAGCTGACGCCCTATCTCGAGCGGCTCCCGCGCCAGCTTTCGGGCGGTCAGCGTCAGCGCGTGGCAATCGGGCGCGCCATCGTACGCGACCCGAAGGTTTTTCTCTTTGACGAGCCGCTTTCAAATCTTGACGCAGCACTGCGCGTCGCGACGCGCATCGAGATCGCTAAGCTTCACCGCAGTATGCATAACACAACTATGGTCTATGTCACGCACGACCAAGTGGAGGCGATGACGCTCGCGGATCGAATTTGCGTTCTACGCGACGGGCTCGTTGAACAAATTGGTACGCCACTGGAGCTTTACAAGAAGCCGAAGTCAATTTTCGTAGCTGGCTTCATCGGATCGCCAAAAATGAACTTCCTCTCCGGCCGCTTCTCTCACGTTCACAACGTTCATACGATTGGCATTCGCGCCGAGCATCTGGAGATCGCCGGGCGGGGGGAGTGGTCAGGTACAGTGGTCCATTCCGAGATGCTTGGGTCGGACAGTTACATTTACGTCGACCTCGGTGCCTCGGAACCGCTGATTGTTCGGGAAAACGGCACGTCGCGGCACCGTCCGGGCGAGGTCGTGCGTATCTCGCCAACTGCCGGCCATATCCATCACTTCGACGCGGAGGGCCGGGCGATCGACAGTGTGGAATTGCGAGGCGTGGCCTAGGGCTACCCTGTAGGCCGGACGACAGCACAGCAAATCAGGGCCAGCGTCCACAGCAATGCGCAATTACTTGGCATCGCGACCTAGTGCTTCAACCACTGGAGAATGAAATTGACTGTAAATGCCATCGTGTGGGGCGAAAATGTGCACGAACAGAGAGATGCGTCGGTTCGGGAGATTTATCCGGACGGGATGCACAACACCATCGCGGTGGCCCTCAATGCGGATCCGGCAATAAACGCGACAACGGCGACCTTGCAGGAGCCGGAGCACGGCTTGACGGAGAAGCGGCTTGCCTCGACCGACGTGCTTCTCTGGTGGGGACACACGG
>NZ_RZSW01000879.1:0-1738 GCF_003997375.1 Mesorhizobium sp. M5C.F.Ca.IN.020.29.1.1
ATCGGGCCAGCCGAGCACTTGGCGCTGATGGAATTTCTACGCCGCCACTTCGCTTTCAGCAAAACTGCTGCGATCGCCGTGGAGATCGATCCCCGAACGTTCACACCGGAAATGGCCGAAGCCTTGGCAGCTACCGGTGTCAACCGCGCGAGCATCGGCGTGCAGAGCTTTGATCCCGATGTGCAAAAGGCGATCAATCGGATCCAGAGTAAGGTGCAGACGGCCGCTGCCGTCGAAAATCTCCGCCGGCATGGCGTTGGCCATATCAACTTCGATCTCATCTTCGGTCTCCCGAAACAGACTGTGCAGTCCTGCATCCAGACCGCGATGGCTGCGGTCGCCATGCGCCCCAACCGGTTTGCGGTGTTCGGCTACGCGCATATTCCTTCCGTGATAAAGAATCAGCGCCTAATCGAGCAGGCAGGTCTACCGGACGGCGATGTTCGCGCCGAACAGGCTGCAGCTGTCGCCGAGACACTGGTTGGCGCCGGCTACCGGGAGATCGGGCTCGATCATTTCGCTTTGCCGGACGACGAACTCGCGCTAGCGCAGAAGACCGGGCGCCTGCGGCGTAATTCGCTGGGATACTCGGCCGATACTTGCAAAACCGTGATCGGCTTCGGCGCGTCGGCTATTGGCCGAGTCGGCGAGGGGTACGTTCAGAACGAAGTAACACGGGATTCTTACGCCCGGCACATCGCAAGTGGACGTCTGGCGACATCAAAGGGCCACCGTCTGACCGACGATGATCGGGTGCGCGCAGCAATCATCGAGCGACTGATGTGCGATTTGGAGGCCGACGTGCCGACCATCTGTGCCGCCCACGAAATCGAACCAGCTCGTTTTCTCGATTCAGTTGAGCGTTTGGTGACGCTGGCTGAGGAGGGGATCGTGGACGTCGAAAACGGCTTCATCCGCGTGCGGCCGGAGCACCGCTTTGTTGTTCGCGCCGTTGCTGCTGCATTCGATGCTTTTCTCGCGAATCGATGAGTTGAGGCCACGACTCGGAAGGCATCAGACCTTGTTTGGCGCTCGTCGGCATGGGCTCTCGCAGAAGACTCCGCAAGCGCATGCAGGGGACTTCCACTTGACGCCGCGTTTCCCATCATCTCGCCTGGGTGCGCTCGAAAGTCACAACTCGGAGCACGCTGCTCTCGGTGTGAGGCTGTGCTCTGCAAAGCACCGGTGATCCACCCTGTCCTTGGATAGCAGCTTGCTGGCGTCATCTTGGAGGACGAGAAAAGATTGTCGAGGTACGGGTACGAATTGCCTCGGTCGTTCGTTCAATCGAAAGCACTGTCTGCGGAGGCAGCTCTCCTTCATGCAGTGACAGGAGATGCTGGCCGACTTCCTTATCTGCTGCGGTGAGTCGATGATTTAGGCGGAGAAAGTCCATCCAGGTGGGGGTGCGGAATGTCTCCGTCCAAAGTGACGGTGTTTGCAGATTTCGCTGGAGCGTCCAGTTTCGTGCACCGGCACGGCTCTGGACGTGTCGCCGCGTGCGCATGTAGCCCAGAAAGGCCTCGATATTTTCCTCCGATATCAAATACTCGACCTTGGCCACGATAGGGCCACTTCTGGGTTTCAGATCGAGAGCCACGTCCGGCGGATGAAAAACTGAACTTTCTTGATCCGTTTCTTCCCAGGGACGGACCGGCAACACGATCCCCGCTGCTGCAACCAGCAACAGAGCGCCCGCGGCGCCCTCCAATGCTGAGGTCAAGGAATAGTTTCTGTC
>NZ_RZSW01000087.1:0-15626 GCF_003997375.1 Mesorhizobium sp. M5C.F.Ca.IN.020.29.1.1
GCCCTGATAGGTCACTTCGTCGGCGAGCACGACGTCGCCCTGCCTGGTCACCGCGCCAAGCACACAGTCCAGCCCATGCTGGGCGCCCGCCGCCAGCACCACCCGGCCGGGATCGCCGTCGCCTGCCGCCGGCCGCATCCACTCGGCGATTGCCTCTCTCGCCCACAGCGGCCCCTCAGGCGGGTGATAGTCCTGAAGCGTGACGTAGTGCCGGTCCTTGGACAGGCGCGGCAACAGCAGCGCCAGCGCGTCGAGATAGGCCGAGGTCGCTGGTCTGTTGACGGAAAGATCGATGACACCGGTGTCTTCGCTCGGCGCCGACACGAAACCTGGTCCTTCGCCGCCGTTGCGGGCGGCGACCGTGGTGCCGCGCCCGGGCCGCGCTTCGAGCAGCCCGCGCTGCTGCAGCGTCGACAGCGCGCGCGTCACCGTGGTGACGTTGATGCCAAGTGCGCGGGCAATCTCGCGCTGCGGCGGCAGCCGGTCTCCAACGGCAAGCGTGCCGGCTGTAATCCGTTCGGCAATAGCGTCCGCAAGGCGCCGGTAGACCGGGCCTTCATCCGAGGCGAGTTGCAGGTCCTGAAGCATGCGGCTAGGCGGTTTCGGTGTGTTGACTCTCTGGCTAATGGCGCATCTAGCATAAGACAATGCTCCGGACAATAGCACTTGTCCGGTACACGTTTTCAAAATTCGCCTGAAAAAATCTCACACAATCCGGAAGAAAGCCGCTTGACGGGCGAACTTGTCTGCATCTATGGTTCTTTAGCGATTGATTGTGTGAGCATACAAGTTTGTTTGCCGCCCTTGCGCGGCCAGCGTCATGCGAGACCGACCCATGGACGGCAAGCACCACCTCGTTTCGACAAGCGGCCATTGCCGCCGCTCTACGGATTTCCGTCCGTGATCGCCGAAGCAACAGTCTTGCCAGCCGACAGCGCCGCTGCGGCACCGGACGCCGGCCGGCAGGGATTTGTCGAATTCGTCGATGTCGAGAAATCCTATGACGGCCGGACTTTCGCGGTGACACGGCTGAACCTCAGCGTGGCGCGCGGCGAGTTCCTTACCCTTCTCGGCCCCTCCGGTTCGGGCAAGACGACGACGCTCAACATGCTCGCCGGCTTCGAACGGCCGACCGGCGGCGTCATTACGCTTGAAGGCCGGTCGGTCGACAGGCTGCCGCCCTACGAACGCAACATCGGCATGGTGTTCCAGAACTACGCGCTGTTTCCGCACATGAGCGTCGAGGAGAACGTCGCCTTCCCGCTCTCGGTCCGCAAGATCACCAAGGCGGACATTGCATCCCGCGTCGGCCGCGCGCTCGACATGGTGCGGCTGCGGCAGTTCGGCGACCGGCGGCCGGCACAGCTTTCCGGCGGCCAGCAGCAGCGTGTCGCGCTTGCCCGCGCGCTGGTGTTCGAGCCAAGCCTGGTGCTGATGGACGAGCCACTCGGCGCGCTCGACAAGAAGCTGCGCGAGCATATGCAGCTCGAGATCAAGCAGCTCCACACGATGCTAGGCGTCACCATCGTCTACGTGACGCACGACCAAAGCGAGGCGCTGACCATGTCGGACCGCGTTGCCGTGTTCAACAATGGCGGAATTGCCCAGCTCGGCTCGCCGGATGATCTCTACAACACGCCGCAGAGCTCCTTTGTCGCGAGCTTCATCGGCGAGAACAACACGCTGGAAGGCAAGGTCGAGCGCGTCTCCGGCAAGGAGTGCCGCGTCGCGCTGGACGGCGGCGGTTCGGTCGCCGCGCTGGCCATCGGAGTCACGGAGGGTGCGCCCTGCCATGTCGCCATCCGCCCGGAGCGGCTGAAGCTTGCGCCCGCTTCGAACGGAGCAAATGCGCTAGCCGCCACCGTCGATGGCCGCATCTATCTCGGCGACCACCAGCGTCTTCTGGCCAGGCTGGAAAACGGACAGGTGCTGACCGTCAAGGTTGGCCCCGAAGCGACCATGGGCAACGGGGAACCGGTCATGGTTTCCTGCGCGCCCAACGACTGCCGTGCCTTTCCGGCCGATGCCGGGACGGGCGGTTCCATCTCGAAAACAGGGGAATAAGAACAATGAAAATCACAAAGGCCCGGCTGTTCGCCTTCGCGGCAGCCACAGCATTCATCACCATGGGACATGCCGCCTTTGCCGACGAACTTTCGATCATGGCCAGCGGCGGCGCCTGGCAGGATGCCCAGCGCAAGGCATGGTTCGAGCCGTTCAGTAAGGAGACCGGGATCAAGATCGTCGAGCAGGAATATCTTGGCGATCTCGGCAAGGTCAAAGCGATGGTCGACACCGGCAACGTGCCGATCGATCTGGTGACGGTCGAGACCGCGACCGTGCTGCAGGGTTGCGACGCCGGCATTCTCGAGCGGCTCGACTATTCCAAGATCGCCCCCCGTGAAAAGTTCATCGAAGGTTCCGCACTCGACTGCGGCGTCGGTCTCGACGCCTATGGCGATGTGCTTGCCTATGACCCCAACGTGCTGAAGGAGGCGCCAACCTCGGTCCTCGACGTCTTCGACACGACAAAGTTTCCGGGCAAGCGCGCGATGCGCAAGTTTCCGGCACAGAACCTCGAATGGGCGCTGATGGCCGACGGTGTCGCGCCGGCCGATGTTTACGAGGTGCTGGCAACCCCCGAAGGCGTCGACCGTGCGTTCAAGAAGCTAGACACCATCAAGCAGGACATCGTCTGGTGGGATGCCGGCGCGCAGCCGCCACAGCTCCTCGCATCCAAGGAAGTGGTGATGACAACCGCCTGGAACGGCCGTATCCAGAACGCCATCGACAAGGACGGGGCGCCGTTCAAGATTGTCTGGAACAACCAGATCCTCGAATACGACATGATCGCCATTCCGAAGGGCGCCAAGAACCCGGAGCTGGCCTACAAATATCTTGCCTATATCAGCCAGCCGGAAATCAACGCCAAGCTCGCCAGCTACATCACCTACGGGCCGGTGCACATCGATTCGGCCTCCTTCGTCGCGCCGGACGCCCTGCCGAAATTGCCGAACGCACCTGACCACATGACCGCTTATCTGGTCGCCGACACCGAATTCTGGGGTGACTATGGCGAGGATCTGGTCAAGCGCTTCAATGCCTGGCTCGCGCAGTAGGGAAAATGTCGGCGCTTGAGCCCACGAAACTGGACCGGCCGCGGGCAAGCCGCGACTGGTCGGCCGCCGATTCCGGCACAGCAAAGTCGGTCGCGGCGGCGCTTCGGCGCGCCGATCTCGGCGACCGGCTGCGATCGCTGGCGCTGGCGGCGCCTTTGCTCGTGCTGCTGGCGTTGAGCTTCGGCATCCCGATTGTCCTGCTTCTGTCGCGCGCCGTCTATGATCCGACGATTGCCGACGCCTTGCCACAGACCAGCCAGGCATTGCGCGGCTGGAACGGCACCGGACTGCCCGACGACGCTGCCTTCCTGGCTCTTGCCGCCGACCTCCGGAGCAATCAGGCCAAGGGCACCGCCTATGAACTCGCCAAGAGCCTCAACGCGCGCCTGCCGGGTGCACGCAGCCAGGTGCTCAAGACGGTGCGCCAACTGGAAGCCGCCGACAGGCCGCCGCTGGAGGTGATGAAAGCCGTGCCGTTCTGGTCGGCGCCGGGCACATGGCCGGTCATCGAGAGCGGCACCCATAGCGTGACGTCGTTCTACCTGCTGAGCGCGCTTGATCTGCGCTGGAACGGCGATGGCGGCATCGAAAGGGTGTCACCCGAACAGGCGATCTTCGTGCAGGTGTTCATGCGCACATTTTTCGTCGCCGCAGCGGTGACGCTGGCCACGCTGATACTGGGCTTCCCCCTCGCCTACCTCATCGCCTCCGTACCCAAGGGCCTCGCCGCCATCCTCATCGTCGCGGTGCTGTTGCCGTTCTGGACGTCGATCCTGGTGCGAACCGCGGCCTGGACGGTGCTCCTGCAGAAATTCGGCCTGGTCAACGACCTGCTGCTGTGGCTCGGCGTCGCCGACGACCGGCTCGACCTGATGTACAGCCGCATCGGACTGATCATCGCCATGACCCACATCCAGCTGCCGTTCACGCTGCTGCCGATCTACAGCGTCATGCGCACCATCCAGCCTTCGCAGATGAAGGCTGCCTATTCCCTCGGCGCAAAACCTTATACTGCGTTTCGCCGCGTCTATCTTCCACAGGTCTTTCCGGGCGTGATGGCGGGCTGCCTGCTCACCTTCATCCTCTGCCTCGGCTATTACATCACGCCGGCGCTGATTGGCGGCGCTAGCGACCAGCTGATCAGCAATTTCATCGCCAGCTACGTTAATGTCGAACTGAACTGGGAGATGGCGGCGGCGCTCAGCTTCATCCTGCTCGTCTTCACCCTGGCGCTGTTCGGCATCTTCGCCCGCATCCTCGGCCTCGACCGCCTCAAGCTGGTGTAGCCATGTTGCTGTCTTCTTATCCAACGACAGGCGAAAGAATCCGCATCACCTTGCTCTGGCTGTGGTGCGGCATGGTGATCCTGTTCCTCCTCGTGCCTATCCTGGTTCCCGTTCCCCTGTCGTTCAACAGCGGCGCCTTCTTCATCTTCCCGCTGGAGGGAATTTCGACACGCTGGTACGAGGTCGTGCTTGGAACCCAGCGCTGGCAATCTGCGATCGGCAACAGCCTGATCGTTGCCTTCGGCACGACGCTGATCGCAACGACGCTGGGCACGTTGACGGCAATCGCGCTTTCCGACGAAAAGTTCCCCGGTCGCCGCATTGTCATGCCGCTTTTGTTGTCGCCGCTGATCGTGCCGGTGGTGATCACCGCCGTCGGCTCGTATCTGTTCTACGCACGTGTCGGACTTGCCAGCACCTATGCCGGCATCATCCTGGCGCATACCGCGCTCGCCAGTCCGTTCGTCGTCGTCACGGTGGGAGCGAGCCTCACCGGCTTCGACCGCAATCTGATGCGCGCCGCCGCCATCTCCGGAGCAAAGCCCATCACATCGTTTTTCAGGGTCATGCTGCCGCTGATCCTGCCCGGCGTGCTGTCAGGGGCCGCTTTCGCCTTCGTCACCTCGTTCGACGAGGTCGTCGTGGTGCAGTTCCTGGCCAGCGCCAATCAGCGCACTATGCCGCTCGAAATGTTCATCGGGCTGCGCGAGAAGCTGAGCCCGGCAATCACCGCCGCCGCGACGCTGATGATGGTGTTGTCGATTGTGCTGCTCGTCGTCGCCAATCTTCTGGCCCGTCGTGGCAAGCAGCGACCGCGCATCGACTAGGAATCGTGCGGCGGTCGGCCAAAGCCTCCATAGGCCTGCCCGTGTCAGGCCGCCTTACGCTGCGATTTCCATGTCTCGTGGTGCTTGCCCCACGCCGACATGACTGTCACCGCATCGTTCAGGCTAAAGCCGAGCGGCGTGATCGAGTATTCCACGCGAGGCGGCACCTCGTCATAGACGCGCCGGCTGATCAGCCCGTCGGCTTCCATCTGCCGCAATTGTTGCGTGAGCACCTTTTCGCTGACGCCAGGCAGCAAGCGGCGCAGTTCGGCAAAGCGGTATGGCCGCAGGTGCAATTCCCATAGCAGCGAGGTTTTCCACTTTCCGCCGATGGCCTGCAGCGCGGCAGCAAAACCGCAGCTGTCTGGTTCCTTGCGCCTCATTTGGCAGCTCCTGTCATGATGGCGATAGCTTACCTCAAGGTGCGTACTTCTCAACGCAGCAAGAATTTATATCTTCCGATCGAGCGCGCCAAACATAAAACGGACCCTCGTCGACAGGGCCATCAGTCTATCGGAGAAGTTACTATGGCATCGAATGTCTGCGTGCTCGGCGCGGGCCGAATGGGCTCGTCCATTGCTCGAACGCTGCTCGACTGCGGCTATCCAACATGGGTCTGGAATCGGACCGCGGCAAAAAGCGATCCATTGGCGGCCCTTGGCGCGAAGGTCGCCCCTTCAGTAGAGGCCGGAATCCATGCGGCCGACGTCGTGATCATCAATGTTCTCGACTATGCCGCCAGCGAAGCTTTGTTGAAGCGGGATGGCACCGCTTCGGCATTGCCCGGCAAAGCCGTCGTGCAACTCACCTCCGGCTCACCGCGTCTGGCGCGGGAAGAAGCCCGCTGGGTGGAAGCGCATGGTGCCGGCTATCTGGACGGAGCGATCATGGCCACTCCGGACTTTATCGGCAAATCAGAGACCGCACTGCTTTATTCGGGTTCCCGTGACGTTTACGAGAAGCACAAGCCCCTGCTCTTCGCACTCGGCGGCGGCACGAGCTATGTCGGGGAGCTGCCAGGTCAAGCCTCGGCGCTTGATACCGCTCTGCTCACTCAGATGTGGGGCGGGCTCTTCGGAGCGCTCCAGGGCATGGCCGTCGCCGAGGCTGAAGGTCTCGACCTGGCGACGTTCAGGAGCCATCTTTCCGGATTCAAGCCGGTTGTCGATGCCGCTCTGTTCGACCTGGTGGATAGAACGAATGCACGCCGTTTTGCCGGCGACGACGCGACCCTGGCGTCATTGGGTGCCCACTACGGCGCCTTTCAGCACCTGCTTGAGGCATGCGAGGAGCGAGGCCTCGACGCGGCTATGCCGCGCGCCATGGATATGATCTTTCGGCGGGCGCTCTCGCTCGGGAGCATGGAAGATGATTTTGCATCCCTCGCGCCCCTGTTTCGAAATGGCTCGCCGCGCCAGAGCGGGGCGCCCGCGAATGCATAGCGGCAAGATGAAACGAACCGCGACCTGCTCATGCCAGGCTGTGGAACTTGTCCTCGCCGGAGAGCCGCGACGCGTCTATGCGTGCAGTTGCATGGAGTGCCAGCGCTGCACCGGAACGGCGTTCTCATACCGGGCCATTTACGCCGACTCCACCGTCGTCGGCCACAAAGGCGAGACCAGATCCTGGCGCAGAACCGGCTCGTCGGGACAATGGCTGGAGCAGACATTCTGCACGACGTGCGGCTCGGTCGTCTTCATGCGGGCAGAAGGGCTGAAGAATGCGCTGTCGGTATCGGTCGGCTGTCTGGAGGACCCGGAATTCCCGCCCCCGACAATGCTCCATTGGCCTCACAGAAAGCATAAATGGCTTTGTTTGGAGGGCCTGCCAGAAGCAGCCGCCTCTTGAGGGCGGATCACCAAGCGCGATGCCTGGCTTGCAGCAGGCTCGGCATCGTGAGCCCGGCAATGTGTCTCCTTCGGCGATCGATTTCCGTTCCAGAAGGTCCCGATTGGGCGCGTAGCTGTCGCGGGCGACTGCGAATCCCAAGGCTCCCTCGCAGTACTCCTTGCAACACTTTGCGCTCCCCGACGTTCTCCCAAGGCACGCTCCGAAGCCGATTGTCGCGGCTCCAAGGGCAAATCCAATTGCTGGAGCGAGGGAGCCATCCCGGCTTCGCCGGCTGGCCACGGCACCCAGCGTGCCGTGGCGGTTCGGCAACCTGCATTGATGTGACGCTGGAGGAGATGCCATGGACATGAGCAGCAGGAAGACGCAGTTCAATATCTGGTACTGGATCGCCGCCTTCGCGGTGCTGATGATCTTCCAATATGTCTACACCGCCACGCAGCACGTCGCGCAGATTCCCTATAGCCAGTTTGAGACCCTGCTACGCGACGGCAAGATCGCCGACGTGCAGGTTTCCGATCGCTTCATCCAAGGCCGCTTCAAGGAGCCGCAGGACGGGAAACCGCTATTCATTACCACGCGCGTCGAGCCGAATCTGGCACGGCAGCTGCAGGAACACGGCGTCACCGTCACTGGCCAGATCGAAAGCACCTTCCTGAGCGACCTGCTCTCCTGGGTCGTCCCGATCCTCGTCTTCTTTGGCTTGTGGATGTTGCTGATGAGACGCATGGGCGGTGGCATGGGCGGTTTGATGCAAATCGGCAGGAGCAAGGCCAGGGTCTATGTCGAGGCCAATACCGGCGTGAGGTTCGACGACGTGGCAGGTGTCGATGAGGCCAAGGCCGAGCTGCAGGAGATCGTGGATTTTTTGAAAAACCCGCAGGAATACGGCCGGCTTGGAGGGCGCATGCCCAAGGGCGTGCTGCTGGTCGGGCCACCCGGCACCGGAAAGACGCTGCTCGCCAAGGCCGTTGCAGGCGAGGCAAATGTTCCATTCTTCTCGATCTCTGGCTCTGAATTCGTCGAGATGTTCGTGGGCGTCGGCGCCGCTCGTGTGCGCGACCTGTTCGAGCAGGCACGCGCCAAAGCCCCGGCGATCATCTTCATCGACGAACTCGATGCGCTGGGCCGCGCCCGCGGTGCGGGCCCGATGATGGGCGGCCACGACGAGAAGGAGCAGACACTCAACCAACTCCTGGTCGAGCTCGACGGTTTCGATCCGAAAATCGGCGTCGTGCTGCTCGCTGCGACGAATCGCCCGGAAATCCTTGACCCGGCACTTCTTCGCGCCGGCCGTTTCGATCGGCAGGTGCTGGTCGATCGGCCGGACAAGCAAGGTCGCGTCCAGACACTTCAAGTCCACATGAAAAAGGCCAAGCTGGCGGCGGATGTCGACGCGGAGAAAGTTGCCGCGCTGACGCCGGGTTTTACCGGCGCCGACCTCGCCAATCTCGTCAACGAGGCCACCCTGCTTGCCACGCGCCGGAGGGCGGACGTCGTCACGATGGAAGATTTCAACAATGCGGTCGAGCGCATTGTGGCGGGGCTCGAGAAGCGCAACCGGTTGTTGAACCCTAGGGAACGCGAGGTCGTCGCCTATCACGAAATGGGCCATGCGCTGGTAGCCATGGCGCTGCCCGGAGTGGATCCCGTACACAAGGTATCGATCATCCCGCGCGGCGTCGGCGCGTTGGGCTACACGATCCAGCGGCCGACTGAGGACCGATTCCTCATGACGCGCCAGGAACTGGAGAACAAGATGGCGGTGCTGCTCGGCGGCAGGGCGGCCGAGTGGATCGTGTTCGGGCATCTGTCCACGGGGGCCGCCGATGACCTAGCCAAAGTGACCGACATCGCCCGCGCCATGGTCACGCGTTACGGCATGTCGGAAAAACTCGGCCACGTGGCGCTGGAAAAGGACCAGCGCTCCTTCCTGAGCCCCAACCCACTCGCCGGCGGTTCGCGCGAGCACGATTACGGCGAGGCCACCGCCGAAGCTATCGACGAGGAAGTTCGCAGCATCGTAGATACAGCTTTCGCGCGAACCGTCGGGCTCCTCACGGAGAGACGAGATCTGCTGGAAAAGACGGCGCGCAAACTGCTCGAAATCGAGACGCTCAGCGAGGCTGAACTCGCATCGCTCGTCGGAAACGTCTCGGCACCGGATCGCACGGAGCCATCCGAACCGGAATTGGGCAGGCGACCGGTACGACGAGGCAAGGCTGCGGCTACAAACTTGTCGCGCGGGTAGGCCGATCATAGTCGCCTTCGGTCGCGTTGTGGTTGAGCCGAACGAAGGAGGACGCAATGACGAAAGAGAGCACCAACACGCAGCAAGTCCTGCAGTGCATGACAACCGAGCATTTCGTGCTGCAGACCGCCCGCGCAGCCACGATTCAAGAAGCGAACCAGCGCGCCAATCTGTTCCTCAGGTCGGTCTCGAGCGTAACGATCGCTCTGTCATTCGTCGCGCAAGTCACGGAAATGGGTATGCACTTCGTGCTGTTCAGCCTGATCCTGCTGCCTTGCCTGTTCTTCATCGGTCTGGTCACTTTCGTGCGCGCCGTGCAGGTTGCGATCGAGGATATGGTGCACGCCCGTGGCATGGCGCGGATCCGGCACTATTACGTCGAAGTCGCGCCGATTATGCAAAAGTACCTTATCCACTCTACGCACGACGACCGCTCGGCAGTGCTCGTCGACAAGGGACTGAGACCATCGCCCCTGCAGTATTTCATGACGACCGCAGGCATGGTGAGTACGATCAGCGGCGCGATCGCAGGCGTCTTTGCGGGCATAGTTGCGACATCGGTGATCGGTTCAGGGATGGTTCTCGGCGTGATTTCCGGAATTTTGGCTTTCGTTATAAGCATCTTGCTTCTGCGCGGTTCCCACGATCGAGCTTGGGCGACAGCCGAGCAGAAATTGATGACACATTTCCCGGGCGCGCCCGGGAAATGATGTCTTGCGGGCCGGCGCAGCCGGCTGGTTATCGGCTGAATCCTGCAAGGGCCGTACGTATGGCCTGCCTGGCGCTGTACGAAGTCGGATGCTCACCCTCGCAACTAGGCGCCCGAGGCAAATCGCTGTGGGCCGGAGAGGCAAAAGAGCCGCCGGATTGGCTCATCGTTAGGACGTTGATAAGCATTTGGTCATAAAAGACGGAAAATGAAATGCTGGCTCGATCGGGTATGTATGATGCCGTCGTTTTCAGCGGGCCTGTGACGTGCGCATCAAGAGCCAGATCATTCTCAGCATGGTGGCCGCCTCGGCTTTGATTGGCCTCGTAGGCGGCGTTGCGATTTTTACACAGATGGCCGCGATCAGGTCGTTGGGATTGACCGAAGCGGCCAATGTCGCGCAGGAATTGGCCAACACGATCGTCTTCAAGTCATCCGATGGGGCACCTTCGCTGTTCGAGCGACCCGACGCGCTACGCGAGTTTCTGGAGCATCAGCACCATGGTTTGCGCAGGGATTTCCTGGTCGTCGACCGCAACAAGATCCTCCTGGCCCACGCTTCCGACGAAGACCACAATATCGGCGACAAGTTCGATCACGACCCCGGCAATGAAGTCGGCAAGACCCTCGAGGATGGCGTCCCACGCAGGTTTAACGATCCTCATGAGATCGATGACTTACTGGTCGTTCCGATCGAACATCCCGAGGACACGATCATCGGCGCCGTGCTTTTGGAATACGACCCCCTGCTAGGCGATGCCGAAAGGCGCACCAGCAACATGCTTTGGTTGGTCGGCCTCAATGCGGCAGCCGCCATGCTGGTTGCGGCCGGATTCGCGGCGGCGCTACTGCGTCGTTTCGGCTCCGGGCTTTCAGACCTGACGAAAGGCATGGAAGCGCTGGCCAAGGGCGATGCCATGACGCGCATAACCCACACTCGCAAGGATGAGTTCGGGCAACTGGCGCATGGCTTCAACACCATGGCGGCCGAGCTTGAATCGGCGCGAGCCCACATCGAGGATATCGTCGACACGGCGGCCGAAGGCATTGCCGTCCTCGACGGTGATGGCCGGATTGCCAGCGTCAATCCCGCGGCGGCCTTGATGATTGGGCGGCGCGCCGACAAGATCGTCGGCCAGGAATGGCGCTCGGTCATGACGATGCGTGATCCGAGAGGCGGCGAGTTCGCTGCCGGGACATCTCCCGTCGAGCTGGCCTTGACCTCGGGCCGCCAACACCAGGGCGAAGTGCGCTTGACAAAATGGGATGGCTCGCATTTGCCGGTCATCGCGAGCTGCAGCCCCCTCAGCAAGTCCGACGGTGGTCTCGTCCTCACGCTCAACGACATCAGCGAACTACGCCGCGCAGAAGGCGTTGTGAACGAGCGTGCCGATCAACTAGCGGTGCTAAATCGCGAATTGCACGAGAAGTCGGAAACCACCTCCCGTCTGGTGAAGCTAGGGGAGCTGCTGCAGGCCTGCGTTACGTTTCCTGAAGCGTTTTCAGTGGTTGGCACTGCCATGGCCGAGTTCCTCGGCGGCTTGAGTGGGACCGTCCACCTGACCAGCGCCTCGCGCAACCTGGTGGAAGAGGTGGCGCATTGGGGCTCCGTTCGGTCGAGCGCTACCCAATTTGCGCCGGAAGACTGCTGGGCGTTGCGCCGCGGGCAGGAGCATGTCGCCGGCCCGGGCATGCTGTCGCCGCGCTGCGCCCATATCACCGAGAATGGCGGCAAGGGCTACGTCTGCATGCCTCTGGCGGCACAAGGCGAAACGCTGGGCATCCTCCACTTGTGTGAACCGAATGCGGCTGACAAACCGCAATGGCTGGCTGAGAGGCAGCAGATCCTGCGCGGCGTTGTCGATACGCTGGCATTGGCGCTCGCCAATCTGCGCTTGCGCGAGACGCTGCGGCAGCAATCGATCCGCGATCCGAACACCGGTCTGTTCAACAGGCGGTATCTCGAGGAAACCAGCAGCCGTGAACTGCGCCGGATGGAGCGCTCGGCTCAGCCGCTGGTGATCATGATGCTCGACGTCGATCATTTCAAACAGTTCAACGACACGTTCGGCCACGAGGCCGGCGACTTAGTCTTGAAGCAGGTCGCCGCCACATTGATCGAGCATGCCAGGGATAGCGATGTCGTATCGCGCTACGGCGGTGAGGAATTCGCCCTCGTAATGCCGGGATGCTCGCTGGAGGAAGGCGCTGAGAGGGCAGAGACGCTGCGCCAGGCAATCAGGCAGCTTCACTTGGCGCATCGCGGGCGGACGCTGGGCACTGTTACAGTTTCGTTCGGGGTCGCCGCTTACCCGGAGCATGGAGCGAGCTGGGCCGAACTCACGAATGCTGCGGATCACGCGCTTTACGAGGCCAAGGGTGAGGGTCGCGACCGGGTCATCGTCGCTCGCAGCAGCGCCCCCGGCGAGCGACAATTCCAGTTGGTAACATCTCCCCAAAAATAGCCGGACACTCGTCTGGGCTTGATATGGCTAAAGTGTCGCTCGCCACGACGGCCCGGCGCACGCAGCAGGCACGACAGCCCCAGTCACTTGATTCATGCCGGTAGAGTTCATCAATGCTGAGCGATGCCAGAGCGGCGCAAGGCGCCTGCTTTTTCACACGCCCGCCGCTCAGGATCACCACGTCGTCGCAGAACGAGGTGGTGCTGTGATGATGGCTGATGACTATGGTCGTGCGGCGGCCGGTCCTCGACTTCAGGGTCTCGACGATTGCCGCTTCCGAAAGTCCGTCCACCGCATTGGTGGCTCGTCCAGGATGAGGATATCGGATCGCGCACCATGGCCCGCTCGGCGTCGCCGGCCGAGGCCGCGTCGTGCCCGTAGAACATGTCGCTACAAATCGCGCAGTGATCAACCAGGACCAGCACACGGTCCCGCACACGCGAGGCCGAAGTTGCGGGCGACTGCCAATCCGCGTCGCGCGGCGCCAGTTGACGGGCTTGTTCAGTAGAGGCTAATAAGGCAGCGTTACGCGATCGATCCTTGTGTCTGTTTTCCGGATATGGCGTTGCTTCGTCACGGTCCGAACCCGCCAGCTACGATAGGTTCAGGCTGAATGACCGACCTCATTTGCCTCGAATTCGCCCCGATCATGGAAGAGCGGTGCTGATTGCAATGCTGGCGCCATCCGTCGTTTACCAGCTCCCGCAGAAAAAACGAAGGCTCCAATGATCCAAGACAATGCGACGGTAGGCGTCGTGGTGCCGATGTTCAATGCCGAGCGAACCATTCGCGCCACCTTGACCAGCATCTGCCAGCAGGACCATCAGGCGCTGGACATTATCGTGGTGGACGACGGGTCGACGGACCAGTCCGCCTCGATTGTGGCCTCCTGTGCTGAGAGAGACCGGCGTATACGCCTAATGAGGCAGTCGAACGCCGGTGTTGCGCAGGCCCGCAACAGCGGTGCGGCCTCTACCGATGCGGAGTTTCTGGCGTTTGTCGACGCGGATGATCTCTGGGCCCCATCCAAGATCGCACTGCAACTGCGCGCCCTGCAGGAAGGCGGCTCTTCTGCGGGCCTGGCATATTGCTGGTTTGCCCAAATCGACGAGAACGGCCGGGTATTCTCACTATCCTTCCGGCCCGATGCCGATGGCCGCGTTCTGCAACGGATGTGCAGAATGAACTTTGTTGGCAACGGAAGTTCGATGCTGGTGCGTCGCTCCGCATTCGAGCGGGCGGGACAATTCGATCCTTCGCTGAGGGCCAGGAATGCACAAGGCTGCGAGGATCTTCTAATGTGCCTCAGAATAGCGGAAAATTACGAATTCCGCGTCGTGCCTCAGCATCTCGTGGGTTACCGGATAACGAACGTCAACATGTCGAGCGATGTCATGCAGATGCTTCGTTCGTGTGAGATTGTTCTTGCCGAGTTTCGCGAAAAATATCCGCAGTTCGGCAGCGATCTCGATGCGCATCTGGTCGATATGATCCATTGGCTTGCGTTGAGAGCTTTGATCGGCGGGCAGCTTTACGCGGCCTGCGACCTATCGAAAAAACTCTTCGTCCTGGATCCGCGCACGGCGATTTCTCGCCTGCCCAATATGATAGACATTTACTGCAGGGCTAGGTTGGTTCCTCGCTGGATCAAGGTTGGAGTGAAACGGATGCGCAACAAGAACGCCAAGTTCCGTCCGCTCTATGAAGAGACCAGCTGGTGAATATCAGCGCGTCACTGTTCGGGCGGTTGCGGCGGCTCATCCGCTTGGCGGCAGCACCTGCATGGCCGGGCTGACTATCGTCGGACTAGGTTTGGCCGCGGCGGTTCTCGAAGGTGCCGGCCTCTTCCTGTTCATTCCCCTGCTCCAGAGTCTCAGAGCGTCGTCATCTCAATCCGGCAAATGGCAGCCGATATTTGACCAGCTCCTGGCGCCCGTCCCGGAACAGCTAAGAAAACCATGTTGGACAGTGGGCCATCACCCGATGCATTCGGAAAACGAACTCTGCCTCTGACGACACAGCCTGTGCAGCGGTCAAAATTTCAAGACACCTGCCTGACAGGGGCATGAAGAGCCTCACTCGTTCGGGAAGCCGTGAGAATTAGGAATTCGAAGGCCAACTTCGCAATCGGCCCAGAGATGGATTATCGGAGTGCCTGGACAAAGCCAGCGACCTCATTGAAGGGGCACCGCAGCGTGGTGCTGATCAGTGTCCGTTTGCTTTGGCAATCCGCGGGTGACCCCTTCCACCGGATTGTGTCCTGAGCGATAACCTGCCGCCTTCGCCCAATCCATGACAGTACTGATCCGCTGACGAACTCGTATCGCGTTCTCAGGGTTAGTCAGCCAGATCGGCGAAAGCACCCTGAGCACGTCTGATGTCGCAATCGCATTGACGCGATAGTCGCCAATAACAGGGTACGCATACTGCGTCAGCGTGGTGATCCACTGTTTTGCATGCTTGGGATTTTTCCAGCTGATCTCGTGTTCGGCATGCACAATTTCAGCGGCAACCCTGAAGGTCGGCACGATCCTTCGAGCTTCGCGCGGCGTAGCCAGCGGGTCGCCACCTTCCCGCGTGACTTTACGATAAGCCTGCACGCTTCCCGCGCCTCGGCGAGCGAAGTGACCGAAAGTCCTGCGAGGCCAATGTCGCGTCGCCGTCCCTGCACCACTGTTTGGAGCAGCAAGCGTTTGGCTCCCGATGGGTCAACTATCAGATAGAGGCCGTTACCGTCGGCATAGCGGCCAGGGCCCTTTAGCTGCTTAACCTGCAATGCATCGAGCGCCTTCTCCGGATGCTTCCCCGAATTTTTCACGGCTCCGCCAAATTTCTAACCCCACATTTCGGCCCACATCTGTGGACAATGAAACAAGCCACTCTTTCACCAACCAATTGTTTTTACCTTGTTTTTGGACGGCATTGGACGCCACTGAACATTGCATCGGCGGCCGCTCTCTCCGCCACTCATACACCACCACTGATCTGGGCCAACGGGCGACCTATGGCAGCCCTCCAGCGCGCCACTTTGTCCAGCTTGCGATTGTGATCCCGCAGGCCATGCCAGCACAGTCGGCAATCCAGTCGAATACATCCGGACCGCGCCCTATCAGTTGCGCGC
>NZ_RZSW01000880.1:0-1738 GCF_003997375.1 Mesorhizobium sp. M5C.F.Ca.IN.020.29.1.1
TGTCACGCTCCTGTCAGAAAAGCTTATTGCAGAGGCAGGAGCGACAGGCAATCGCTATTGCTGCACCGCAGCAATCAAGTCCGCCGGCATGGTTCAGCCGTCCTTGCGCAGCGCACAGAGATAAAATCCATCGGTACTGCTCAGCGCCGGCGACAGCGAAATGCCGCCTGCGGCGCCGATTCGCGCAGCCGTCTCGTGGCCCGGAAAGCGGCTGTCCCAGAGCTGGCGGTGATCGACCGGGGCAAAGCCGCGGTTACGATCTCGGAAGGCAGCGACCTGTTCGCCATTCTCCTCGTCGAACACCGAGCAGGTGATGTAGACCAGCAGCCCGCCCGGTTTCACGAAGGCTTTGGCCGCATCGAGGATCGCCGATTGCTCGCCTTTGCGTGCATCGAGCTGCTTCTGCGTCAGCCGCCATTTGGCATCGGGCCGGCGCCGCCATGTGCCGCTGCCGGTGCAGGGCGCGTCGACTAGGACGATATCCATGTGGCCCGAAAGGGTGCTGAGCTCGGCCGGCTTGGTGACGATTTGCACGTTGCGGTTTTCCGAGCGCCGGATGCGTTCGAAGATCGGCGCCAACCGCGCCTTTTCGGCATCATGGGCAAACACCTGGCCGCGATTGTCCATCGCCGCCGACAGTGCCAGCGTCTTGCCGCCGGCTCCGGCGCAAAAGTCGAGGACCTGCATTCCGGCCTCCGCGCCAGCCAGCGTGGCGGCGATCTGCGAGCCTTCGTCCTGAACCTCGAACCAGCCTTTCTGGAAGGCCGGTTCCGCCTGCACGTTCGGGTGCCTGCCGTCGCCCGCGATCGGCGGGATGCGAATGCCGTGCGGTGCGATCCGTGCAGCCCTGGCGCCGGTCCCGGCCAGCTCCGCGAGCACCTTGCCGCGGTCGGCCCGCAGCGTGTTGACCCTGAGGTCCAGCGGTGGGCGGGTCGCTAACGCCGCACCTTCGTCGACCCAGCTGGCGCCAAAGGCCTGCTCGAAAAGCGGTTCGCACCAATCCGGAATATCAGCCCGTACCGCCGACGGCGCAGCGTCGAGCCGGCGATCGGTGACGGCCCTCAGTTCACCGTCATTCAACAGCGGCGGCGCAAACTTGTCGCCGTCGAGCGCTTCGTTCAGCGACTGCGCCGTCTGGTTCCATTCAAGCAGCAGCGCGCCAAAACCGATGGCGCGCGGCGTATCTTCGCCCAGCAAAAACCCGGCCGAGCGCTTCCGGCGCAGCGCGTCATAGACGATGTTGCCGATCGCCGCGCGATCGCCGCCTCCCGCGAAGCGGTGCGCCAGGCCCCAATCCTTCAGCGCGTCGGCCACCGGCCGGTGCCGCCGGCCGATATCCTCCAGCACTTCGATGGCCGCCGCCAGCCGTCCGCCCAGTCGCATCTTCTTATTCCGTTACTCAGCAAATTATTTCCGCCCTGCTCTAAAGCGCGTGACTGGCACACACAAGCGGGGAGAGTCTCGGATAGCAGATCGAACGCAGATATGTTGGCACCCACAGCTCTAATCGGTGCATTGCTTATGCTTTCAAACTTTCGAAGTTTCGGTAGTCTTCCGCTGCGTGGTTCGCGAAGAACTGCAAGCGGATCGGCGGGAAATTACGAGGAGAGGGCAATGAAGACTTATCTGGCGGAAGTTTTAGGCACATTTCTACTGGTGTTCATCGGCACGGCTTCGGTGGTGACGGGCGGCTTCGGCGGCGCGCTGCCACTCGGGCAGGAAGGCATCGGTCTTGCAT
>NZ_RZSW01000881.1:0-1736 GCF_003997375.1 Mesorhizobium sp. M5C.F.Ca.IN.020.29.1.1
GGTGAAGGGATCGTCATTGGACATTGGGAAGTCTCCTTGAGCGAAGGCGTGCGCGAACCGCCGGCCGAACAGGTCCGGCCGGGCGATCGGCGTCGCGGGTTTGGGAAGTCAGCGGGTGATCAGCGAGAGCGCGATTTCCGTCTCGGTGAGCTGCACATTGAGGTGGGTGGCCCGCATGTTGCGGTCGAAGAGCGGGATCAACCGCTCGGCCTCGATGAACTCGATACCGTCATCGGCGCCGAAGTGGCGGCGCTTATAGTCCCACCAGTCGATATCGCCCTTGGGATGGCACTGCTCGGCATAGACAACGGGGGCGCGCGATCCTTCGGCCAGTTTGCCGTTGGACATGATGTAGACGCCCTCGTCACCCACAAGCCAGACGCCGGGCTTCTCGCCCTCGCCGGGGCGCGTGCCGTAATAGGGATTGCGGAAGCCGTCATTGGCGGCTGCATCGGCGATGCCGCGGTCGACGACCTTGCGGACGGCAAGGATGGGAAATGTGAACATCGCCCGCACCTCACGCCGCTGCCCTGACGGGCAGGTGCCTCAGGTGCACCGGCAGCTTGGCCGCGATCTCGTCGTCGGTCAGGTCGTCGAGCAGCTTGAGCGCGGTCCGGCTCCGGCCGTAGACGAGGATGGTGCGCTTGCCGCGATTCTCGGGAAGGGAGCGGTCACCAGCATAGCCGCGATAGCCGTCATGGGTGGCGCTCCAGATATGCTCGAGGCGCTCCTGATGCGTCATGGCCCGGACCGGGCGCGATTCGCGTTCCACGATCGCGTCGCGCATGCGTTCGGGCGAGCCCCTGTCGATGAGGTCGCAATAGCCGTGGAAATAGCGCAGGCTGCCGTCGATCGTCAGCGCGAAGAAGATGCTGGTCACGCTGTCGGTGAGGAACTCGCGCATGGCGAACATGTCGCCGCGCATGAAGAGCGGCGGCAGGATGTCGAGCATGTAATCGTGTTCGGGCCGGGCGATCTCGAACCATTCGCCGGCGAACAGCGCGCTGTCATCGTTCCGCCAGCGGTTCGTGCGCTGGGCATGACGGTCGAACAGGCGGAACATCTGACGCCGGTCGGCGATGCCCTGGTAAATCTTGCGGATCGGAGAGGTGGGGTTCATGAGTTGGGCTCCTTCAGCCTCGTCGGGCCGGAGCGCGGCGCATCCTCTCGGGACTCGCCATCCTTCTTCAGCCCTTCTGACCCCTCCCCGCGGCCGCCTCTCCGTCCGGACGGGTCAAGGGCCGGCGAAGCCGGGCGAAGCTTCACCCTTGACGCGGCAGGCGGGCATGCGGCAGCCGGGCTTTTGTCTCCCTCCTTTTCTCCTTCTCCGGTTCGTTCATCGCACGCAGATCCTCGTTCCAGTCATCGGCCGCAGGGCGCAGCCGCTCGAAACGGCACCCTGCCTCCACCGCTATCTGCTCGAGCCGGCCGGCATAAACGTCGCCCTGGTCATTGTTGTCGGTGGCGGCGACGAGAAGCGCGCCGTTACGCGAAGCAAGCCTCCGGATGGCCGCCTCGGTCGCCGGCGCCCAACCGCCGCCGGTGCTCAGATAGAGGCTGTCGGGCCGCATATCCTCGATCGCGGCGAGGCTCATGGCGTCGATCGCGGCCTCGGTGACGCAGAAGCGCGCGACATCGTCACGGCCGAAGCGAAACAGCACCTTTCCGCCTCCGGTGGCAAATCCCCGCCAGTTTGGCCCACGTTCCTCCCAGCCGGTGACCGCGCCGGTCTCATC
>NZ_RZSW01000882.1:0-1724 GCF_003997375.1 Mesorhizobium sp. M5C.F.Ca.IN.020.29.1.1
GTCCATCGGCCTCCAGCGCATCCACCGCCCGGCGCGCCAGGTCCAGGCCGTCGGCCTCGCGCAGTTGCGCGGCGCCGATATTGGCCAGCAAGGGAATGTCTGGGGCCAGGCGGCGCAGCGCGCGCGTTAGCCCCTGGGAGTTGCGGGATTGCAGGCTCACACGCTGCGAACCGACGCACATGGCGATCCCCAAGGCTTGCGCTGCCTCGCTCAAATGCCGGTTGATGGCCTCGGCCCGTGGCATGCCGCCGGTCATAGAGCTGATCAGCAGCGGCGCGCGCATAGCCTTGCCCAGCAGCGAGGCGCGCAGGTCGATCTGCGTCAGGTCCAACTCGGGCAGTGCGCAGTGTTCGAAACGGATGTACTCCCAGCCAGCGGCCACCGTGGCCGGCGCCGTTCGCCGATCCAGCACGATGTCCAGATGTTCGTCCTTTCGCCGGCTCAGGGCGGTGTCGCTCATGCTCGCTCCGTCCGTAGCAGCGGGCGACGGCGTTGCGTCGGATCGAACCGACGGCAGCGCGCCCAAGCCGCCGCCTCCGGCGCGTTCAGGCCGACGCACGCTGGCCTCCCCCTGCAGCGTCGCTGCGGTAGCGGCTGGTCGAAGTCTGGTAGTACTGCGCGCGGATCGCCGCCATGGCCTCGATCAACGGTCCCCACGGCGCGGGAAAGCATTCTTCCGCCATCACCCGGTGCAGCATGCGCGTATGGCCGGCCAACTCGTCGTTGAGGAACTCAACCACAGGCATAGCCGGATAGCGCTGCAGCAGCAGGATCGCCGCGTTGTCGGCCCCGCCGGCCGACCTGTCCTTGTCGCGTCCATGCAGATCGTTCTGCAGGCGCCCTATCACTGAGATGAGCCGCAGGACCTGGCGAAACGCTGGACGCGCGCGCAAGGTCGCCATGTCCAGCCCCCACAGCAGCGACAGGCAACAGAACACGTTCCCGTAAGCGATCGAATCCATGCCGTTGTGCAGGTACTCGGCGTAAGACCAGCGTCGCGCCCCTGCCGCCTGCGCGTGTCCGGCGCGCAGCGCCGCGCAGTAGCACCGGGTATAGTCGAGAAGCCGAGCATAGTCGCGACGATCGTAGGCGAGCGCAGCCAGCGAAGCGCGCAGCTGAGCGCAGCCTCGAATCCGGAGAGCACGCACGGCACGCCCTTCCCCAGCGCCTGCTCCACGGCGGCGAGCTGCTCCGGTGCGATCAGGCCAAGGTCGTTGCAATCGTCGAGCCAGAACAGCAGCGCCAGTTCGCGATAGAACGCCACGATCAGCGTTTCGTCCTGCGGATCGCGGCCGGTGCGGGCGCTGGTGTCGCGCAGGCTCGGGTGAATGCGTTGCAGGATATACTGGCCGCCCCTTACCGCTTCCTCAGCATGCTCATCGGCGAAACCGGTCAGGGCACGCCCCCACTCCAGCACCTGCTGCAGCGCGCGTTCGGTCTGGATCATGGCGCCGCTCCTGCTCCCTCGGCTACGACGCGCCGCCCCCAACGAAGCGCCAGCCACAACCCGGCGAGTTCGGCCACGCGCACGACCCGGGTAGGGCAATACAGTTCCTTGCCGATCCACAGCGGCGCCTGCGGCATTTTATGCGCCGCATGGCGGGCGAGCATCCACTCCAGCGCACGCGCCACCGCCTGCGCGATGCGCCGGCGTCCTGTCGGCTCTTCGCTCCCGTCCATCACGTGCAACGCGAACAGCGCATAGGCGGTTTCCTCGAATGTGG
>NZ_RZSW01000883.1:0-1724 GCF_003997375.1 Mesorhizobium sp. M5C.F.Ca.IN.020.29.1.1
CATGAGGCCGACACCGCCGGCGATCAACAAGGCAGCGGCCAGCGCCTTTCTGTGACGTTCGAAACCCGTCGGCGCTCGATCCCAATTGTAACGCATGTTCTGCCCTCCCAAAACCGCCGGATTCCTTACCTTACCAAAGGTAAACAAAGCAACATTGTGCCTAACTCCACCACACTGGCCTGATAATGCTCGGGATAGCGCATGACAGTTTTGTCACCGACTGCTGTTGGGAGTCCTTGCGAAGGCCCACTTCGCAGACTGAAACGGGCTTTGCTTTTGGCGGCCACTTTTTGTCGTAAGCGGCAGCGCGGTGTTGGCGGTTCTACATCCCCCAGCGCAGCGCAGCCGTATGCACCGGTGCGTCCCACAATGCGGTCGTCTCGTCGTCGACCATGGTCAGCGTGATCGAGCAGCCTGCCATGTCGAGCGATGTCACATAGGACCCGACCAGTGAGCGAGTGACCGTCACGCCGTTGTTCTCGAAGATTTTCCGGGCGCTGTTGTACATCAGATAGAGCTCCATCAGCGGCGTGCCGCCGAAGCCGTTGACGAAAAGCAGCGCCGGGCCTTTCGCCCTGTCGCGCAGATCGCCCAGGATTGCCGCGCAGATCTCCTCGGCGATGGCATCGGCGCTCTTCAACGTGTCGCGGCGGCGGCCGGGCTCGCCATGAATGCCGACGCCGAACTCCATCTCGCCGTCGCCGATATCGAAGGTCGGCTTGCCGGCCGCCGGTACGGTGCAGCTGGTCAGCGCAACGCCCATAGACCGCGTTGCGATATTGACGCGTTCGCCAAGCGCCTTCAACGGCTTCAGTGCCATGCCTTGCTCGGCTGCGGCGCCGACGATCTTCTCGACCACCAGTGTGCCGGCAACGCCGCGCCGGCCAGTGGTGTAGGAGGAGTTCTCGACCGCGACGTCGTCATTGGTCACCACTTGCATGACCCCCTCCGACATTTCGGCGGCCATCTCGAAATTCATCACATCCCCCTCGTAGTTCTTGACGATAAACAGGCAACCGGCGCCGGTGTTGACCGCCTCTGCAGCCGCCAGCATCTGGTCCGGCGTCGGCGAGGTGAACACCTGACCGGGGCAGGCGGCGTCCAGCATTCCATGGCCGACCAGCCCGCCATGCAGCGGTTCGTGGCCAGAGCCGCCGCCGGAAATCAGCGCCACCTTGCCGGGCTTGAGCGCCTTGCGGCGAACGAATTTGTGATCGTCGCCCAGCACCAGTATGTCGGAGTGCGCGGCGACGAAGCCGTCGAGGCTTTCGGCCAGCACCGTGTCGACCGAATTCAGAAATTTCTTCATGACCGTCCTTCCGAAATGGCCAGGCGTGGCGCGACTATGTCCCGCCCTTGCCGGCGATGCTGGTGATTTTCTGGATGAAATCGTTGACCGCCCGGTCGAGCGCTGCATTCTGCTTGTCGTCGCCGAAATCGGGAACGATCAGCGAGACATGCCGCGTCTTGCGCATGCCTGATGCCACCGACATTTTTCCGGGATGCGCCTGATGGTAGGCGGCAAGAAAATGGTCGCGTTCGGCCGGGCTGAAATGGCAGACGGAGAAAATGGCCGGCAAATGTTTCGACGGGATCGGGATCGAATAGGCCGGGCTGGAAATCTGCGTGACGAAGCTGCGGTGCTTGCCGAGCGCATCGGCCAAGCGCTGGCGCATGCCGGACGGGCGCTGGTCGAGGACCTGCGACAGGATCATCTTACTGTC
>NZ_RZSW01000884.1:0-1717 GCF_003997375.1 Mesorhizobium sp. M5C.F.Ca.IN.020.29.1.1
CCGATACCATCGTCATCGACAGCGGCTCGGTGACGAGCGAGGTACTGGACAGCGGCTTTAATGGAAGGGTCTCGCTGGCCGATGGCGCCATCGATCTCAACCTCAGGGCGGTTGCGGCTTCCGCGGCGCTGCCGGCGGCAGCGCGCGGTGTGCTTGCGGAGCGGACAGAACTCAGTGCCGCGTTGAAGCGTGACGCCAATGGCAATGTCACCGCCAACGCGATCAGGCTGGTATCCGGCGCGCTGACCGCCGACGGGCAGGCCAGCCTTGACGCCAACCAACTCGCCGTCGACATCAAGGGCGCGCTGACCGACATCTCGCTTCTGTCCGGGGATGCCAAGGGCGCCATCGCTTTCGCGCTGAACGCGCAAGGCGCCGGCACCGCGCCCGACCTGTCGCTGACGGTCGACAGCGACCGGCTCTCGGTGGCCGAACGCGAGATCACCGGGTTGAGGCTCACCGCCACCGGCAAGGCCGATGCCGCCAACCCGGCGGCCAATGTCCAACTGACCGGAAATGTCGCGGGCCAGCCCCTGGAAGGCCGTGCCGTGCTGGCGACGTCAGACGGCAAGCGCGCTATCAACGGGCTTTTGCTGTCACTCGGCAAGAACCGGGTATCAGGCGACCTGGCACTTGACGAGGCGTTCGTGCCTGATGGCACCGTGGCGCTCGACCTGCCTGATATCGGACCGCTCGCAGCCCTTGCGCTGGAAAAGGCGGAAGGCGACGTGCGTGGCACGATCGCCTTCTCGAAGACCGGCAATGCGCCTGAGGTCACGATCAAGGCTTCGACGGCTTCGATTTCACGCGGCGATGTTTCGGCAAGGACGGTCACTATCGATGCATCGATCGCCAACTATCTCGCCGCACCGGTGATCTCCGGAAAGATCCGCGCCGACAGCGTCACCTCCGGCGGCACCGTCATTCGCGGCATCGATGTCGATCTCAAGCGTGACGGCGACTGGACAGGCTTTTCCGGCGGCGCCGACGTCAAGGACATTCCCGCCAGGGCCGCCGGCCGCGTCAGGGTCGCCAACGGCACGACGACCGTCGAGCTCACCTCCGGCCAGGCGACCATGCGCGGCATCAAAGCGGCGATCGCTCAGGCCTCGACCATCACCATCGCCAACGGCACGACCAGCCTGGACAAGCTCGCACTCAACCTCGGCGGCGGCACGGCGACGGTTTCGGGCAAGGTCGGGGAGGCGCTCAATCTCAACGCGACGCTGGCGCGGGTCCCGATGTCGCTGGCCAACAGTTTCTCGCCGGGCCTCGATGCCGCCGGCTCGATATCGGGCACGGTGAAGGTGACGGGCGCGCCGGCCAATCCGGCCGTCGCCTTCAAGATCGACGCCGCAGGCGTCCAGACGTCGCAGACCCGCGGTGCCGGTTTCGGCGGCATGGGCGTTTCGTCCTCCGGAACATATTCTGGCAACAGGCTGACCTTCGACGCCAGCATGAGCGATGCCGCCGGTCTCGGCCTCAAGGGCGGCGGCACGATGACGACATCAGGCACGCCCACCCTTGATCTCGACTTTGCCGGCAAGGTGCCGTTCGCTTTCCTCACCCGGACACTTGCCGCTCAAGGCCTGTCTTTGAGCGGCACGGCCGACGTCAATTTGAAGGTGCGCGGCCCGGCGACGTCGCCGGTGATCACAGGCACGGTCCGCACGTCAGGTGCCCGCCTGATCGATGCACGCTCGGGACTTGCGATCAA
>NZ_RZSW01000885.1:0-1713 GCF_003997375.1 Mesorhizobium sp. M5C.F.Ca.IN.020.29.1.1
GAAGAGAAGCTGCGCTTCGCCATCCGTGAAGGCGGCCGCACCGTCGGTGCCGGCATCGTCGTCACCATCAAAGAGTAATCGACGCCGGCATTGCCGATCAGATCGATTGCGAAAGGGCAGTCCTCGGGCTGCCCTTTTTGCTTTTTTTTAGCACAGCCGAGTGCCTGCGGCGCCATCGCAAACCCTGTTGCGAGCCGTCAAAGCTCAATCACAGCGCCGGGCGTTGTTCGTGCGCGCGAAGGACGCTGTAGCACGTTGATATTGCGCATGATCGCCAGCGAAAATCGGTTCCGTTTTTGGGGGTCGTGCGTTAGGATAGCTTGCATTGCGGGGGGCTTGCCCGAATGGTTCCATGGCGCCGTCTGAATGGCCAGACATGGTGGATACTTGGGGTGATCTGCCTGGCGTCGTTCCTTGGCATGGAACACGCTGCCTTCGCGGCGAATACAAAAAAATCCGCGTCGGATGTTGGTCCAACGATGCGGTTTGTCGTCGTCCGCAGCAGCGCGCCTGGTTGCGAACCGACCTGCCCGGAATGGATATCCGCTGAAGGCTCCATAGAAGCCCGCACGCCAGCCCTGTTCAAGCGCACGCTCAAGGTGCTCGGCCGCCGAAAACTGCCTGTTGTCGTGGATTCTCCCGGCGGCAATGTCGATGCGGCACTGGCGCTTGGTCGGCTGATCCGCAAGAACAAACTCGATATCGCGGTCGGCAAGACCCGGTTCACCGGTTGCCAGCCCGATGCCAAGGACTGCACGGAAAACGACGGCAAGGCCGCTCGCTATTTCGGCAATTCCTATGCTGACGGCGCCATCTGCAATTCCGCTTGCCCGCTGATGTTTGCCGGCGGCATCAGGCGCGTGGTCGGGCAATGGGCGCATCTCGGCGTTCATCAGATCACCACGACCTACATTCGGACGAAATTGCAGTACCGAACCACCTACCGCGTGGTGAGAGGCAAGAAGAAGATCGTCGACAAGAAGGTCATCAGCCGCAAGAACGCCGGCAGCTACAAGACCTACGAGATGAGCAAGTCGGTGGAGAAAAGACTGGCGGCGTATCTGAAGGAAATGGGCGTCGGCCAGGCCGTGCTCGAGACGATGAAGAACACGCCGGCCAGCAGCATCCAGCAGTTGGCTCCCTACGACATGCTGCAGACGAAGCTGGTTACCAGCCTGGATGCCGTCGACCTGCTGATCGCGCCAACCCTATGCAAAACAGATCCGGTGGCTGCGAACTGCAGGGAAATACCGGCGCCGGCCGGCCACGTGGTGGCATACGCCAAGTCCGCTCCTGCCGCGTCGGCCGAACCCGAAACCGTGCAGCGGGCCGATGTTGGAGATATGCGCTTCGTTCTGGTTCGCGGCAGAAGTTTTCTCTGCGATCCCAATTGTCCCGAATGGATCTCCGCGGAAGGCATGATTAGCGCTCAGACGCCGGAACGGTTGCGCCAACTGCTGGACACGATCGGTGATCGGCGACTGCCCCTGGTGATCAACTCGCCGGGAGGTGACGTGCTCGGTGCCCTGGCCGCTGGAAGGTTGATCCGAGAACGCAAGCTCGACGTGGCGGTTGCGCGGACGGACTTCATTGGATGCGAGCCGGACAAGGCGGATTGCACCGCCGAGAATGGCATCTATGTCGGGCTCTCGATCGATGCGAGCGGCGAGTGCGGCGCAGCCTGTCCGATCATGCTTGCCGGCGGTGTCAGAC
>NZ_RZSW01000886.1:0-1707 GCF_003997375.1 Mesorhizobium sp. M5C.F.Ca.IN.020.29.1.1
GGGGAAACCGGTCAAAGTCAGTGGTAAGCCAGCAGAGCCCCCCGCCCTGACCTAGGCGCGCTACCTCCGACAGACCTTGGGGAACCGGGCCGGCCCGAGCACGTTGTGGCCGGTCAGCCCGGGTTACGCATGCAACAGCTTTTCCAAGAATTCGGCCATCCGACATACCTCCCGTTTCCGGTTATTGCGGCGAGGCTTCTGCTGGCGTCGATCTTCGGTGCTGCGATCGGTTTCGAACGAGAATGGCGAAATCGGCCTGCCGGGCTTCGCACCCATATCCTGGTCTGCGTGGCAGCGGCTACTTTCGGTATTCTGACGATTGAAATCGTCCACGCGCCGATGTTTCTGCAGGACTCCGTGAAAGTCGATCCGATTCGTGTCGTCGAAGCGGTTACCGCTGGCGTGGCGTTCCTTGCTGCCGGATCGATTTTGTTTTCGAGAGGCGAGGTCCACGGGCTGACGACCGGTGCAGGCATGTGGCTGTCCGGGGCAATTGGCGTAGCGTGCGGGCTAGGTCTGTGGCAGGTGGCGGCACTCGGCACGCTATTGGTGCTTGTCGTGGCAGGCCTTCTTTATAGTTTTGCAGCCAAGTCCGGGATTGGCGAGAACACCGGACAAGGAAAGCCCATTTCGGAAGAAGATGTGTCCAAGCGGCGCCAAGGCTGAGGACAAACGCCCCGCGCGCAAGGAGCCGAACGGCGGAGTGCGTTGCGGACCCCAATTCGCCGGGCTGGTCCCTGGGCATTCTACCTCACCCCCTTAGCGGCGCCGGCCTTCCGCCTTGTCTGGCGCGTCGGACTGACAAGGAAAAGCCCGCGCTCCTCCTCCGAGCGCGGGCCGACCGGGTTACAGCCCGACCTGCAGCGGGCTAAAGTTGGGGGGAAAGCCCGCTGGTCCCGGACAGTGTTAGCGCACGCTAATGCTCCTCTTGACGAACACCCCCGCAAACGGAGGCGGTCATTCCTCCTAAAAATCCTGCATCCCAAGAAGGCGTCCCTTTAGCCGCCGTCAGCAGGTGCTGCCGGAGCGGGCGCGGCTGGGGCAGGTGCGGCCGGCTCTGCCGGAGCGGGCGCGGTTGGCGCTTCGACCTTCGGCGCTTCAACCCTGGGCGCTTCAACCTTTACGTCGACGTCCTTTCCGATGCCCCCGCCGTTTATGTTGATAACGCCGGTGAACAACAGCAGGACCACGATTGCGATAATTGCGAGAACGACGGCGACAGCGGTGCCGGCGCCATTTCCGCCTGAGTTAACAACGGTGGGACCGTCAGCCATGACTATCTCTCCTATTCTGAATTATCACTGGTCGGCAACGGGACCGGCGGGCACTTAGTTCCGCCGCCGGGCTATGGTCCATGATGCAGTAAGACTGAAGTCTTTGCGTTAAAGACAGAGGGCTGAGGCTGGCAACCAAGATCTTACCAACGGATTGGTCTTGGCCGCCGAGCAAAGTCCCTTCATCGGTGGTTCCGGGTGCCCGCTGTATCCCTCATCGGCGGGCGCCCGATATTTCTCTAACAGCGGAAACAACTGTGCCCCTTACCCAGAGCAGACAGAATGTCGATGAGGTCGCAAGCCGACCCGCAAATGACAATCAAACTCCTGACCCAACAGATTTCTCGGCGGTTGATCTCATTTCGCCGAGCGACGAAGAGGTCGCTGCAATCGTCAGGCGAACAGAGCGCCTGGCCCTTGCGGTGATTATAGT
>NZ_RZSW01000887.1:0-1699 GCF_003997375.1 Mesorhizobium sp. M5C.F.Ca.IN.020.29.1.1
GCAGGAAATGTTCTACCGCCTGGCCGATGGAGAGATCGTCGGGAATGAGGTTGCCGCCACCGGGAACGACCGGCCTCTCGCCGGTCTTCAGTTCCGCCTCGATGATTTCGGCGGAAATCTCATCCTGCGAATAGAGCGCGGCAAGCCTGCGGACAAGATTTTCGAGCTCGCGCACGTTGCCTGGCCACGGATAGCGTTTCATCAGCTCGATGCCGCCGGTGGAAATGCGCTTTGTCTGCAGCCCTTCGCTAACGCCGAGCTTGAAGAAGTGCCGGACGAGATCCGGAACGTCCTCAGACCGCTCGCGCAGCGCCGGCAGCCTTAGCGGCACGACATTCAGGCGATAGAACAGATCCTCGCGGAAAAGCCCCTGATTGATCAGCGTGCGCAGATCCTTGTTGGTGGCGGCGACGATGCGGACGTCGGTTTTGATCGGCGTACGTCCGCCGACAGTGGTGTACTCGCCCTGCTGCAGGACGCGCAGCAGGCGCGTCTGCGCTTCCATCGGCATGTCGCCGATCTCATCGAGGAAGAGCGTGCCGCCTTCGGCCTGCTCGAAACGGCCGGTGGAGCGGTTCTGCGCACCGGTGAAGGCGCCTTTCTCATGCCCGAACAGTTCCGATTCGATCAGGTCGCGCGGGATCGCCGCCATGTTGATCGCGACGAAGGGGCCGCCGCGCCGGCGGCCATATTCGTGCAGCGCGCGCGCCACCAGTTCCTTGCCGGTGCCTGATTCGCCTGAAATCATCACCGTTAGGTCGGTCTGCATCATACGCGCCAGCATGCGGTAGATGTCCTGCATGGCCGCCGAGCGGCCGACCAGCGGCATCGTTTCCGGCGGCTCGTCGGCCCGTGCATCGATCTTCGGTCGTCGGGGCTCGGAAAGCGCCCGGTTGACGATATTGAGAAGCTCGGTCAGGTCGAACGGTTTCGGCAGATATTCGTAGGCGCCGGTTTCGGAGGCACGAATCGCGGTCATGAACGTGTTCTGGGCGCTCATGACGATGACGGGCAGTTCCGGTCGCGCCTTCTTGATGCGCGGCAGCATGTCGAAAGCGTTCTCGTCCGGCATGACCACGTCGGTGATGACGAGATCGCCCTCGCCGGCCGCCACCCAGCGCCATAGCGTCGAGGCGTTGGACGTCACGCGCACCTCGTGGCCGACGCGCGAAAGCGCCTGATTGAGGACCGTGCGGATCGCCGCATCGTCGTCGGCGACGAGAATATTGCCGCGAACCATCATTTGCGGTCTCCTTCGCCATCATCGTCTGTGCCGAACGGCGTTTCTTTCCAGGCTGGCATTAGGATGCGGAAGGTGGTTGCGCGCGGCGTCGAATCGCATTCGATGATGCCGCCATGCTCGCCGACGATTTTCGCGACCAGCGCCAGACCAAGCCCCGACCCGTTCGGCTTGGTGGTGATGAAGGGATCGAACAGGATCGGCAGGATATCTTCGGAAACGCCAGAACCGTTGTCGCGCACGCAGAATTCCAGCGGCAGCGACACGCGGCCCTGCGTTCCGGGAACGGAAACACGGATGCCCGGCCGGAATGCGGTCGACAGAGTGATCTCGCCTTGCGGATCGCCGCCAATGGCCTCGGCCGCATTCTTGACCAGGTTGAGGAACACTTGGATGAGCTGGTCGCGGTTGGCGAAAACCGGAGGCAATGATGGATCATAATCCTCCAATATCTTGATC
>NZ_RZSW01000888.1:0-1697 GCF_003997375.1 Mesorhizobium sp. M5C.F.Ca.IN.020.29.1.1
CCTCCGAATCGAGAATGGAGATCTCCGGCTTGGCGCCGCCGGTGACGACAATAAGTTCGGCCAGGCCGCCCGGTGGATTCTGGCTGACCAGCCAGCGCCGCAGTTCGTCCGGCTCGGCGACCGTCGCCGACAGGCCGATCGTCTGCAAGCCGGGAACAAAGGATCGCAGCCGGGCCAGCCCGAGCGACAGGAGATGCCCGCGCTTCGAGGTCACCAAAGAATGCAGTTCGTCGAGGACGACGTAGTGCAGATCCTCGAAGAAGCGCCTGGCGTCGGGCGCGGCAATCAGCAGCGCCAGTTGCTCGGGCGTGGTCAGGAGAATGTCGGGCGGCGCCAGCTTCTGCCGCTGGCGCTTGTGCGCGGGCGTGTCGCCGGTGCGCGTCTCGATGGTAACAGGCAGCCCGATCTCTTCGACCGGTTTGCCGAGATTGCGCTCGATATCGACCGCCAACGCCTTCAGCGGCGAGATATAGAGCGTGTGGATGCCGCGGCGCGCCTGCTCCGGTTTTCTCCTTGGCCGGCCTGCCAGATCGGTCAACGAGGGCAAGAAACCAGCCAGTGTTTTGCCGGCGCCGGTCGGCGCGATCAGTAGCACCGACTGCCCGGCTTGCGCCCTTGCCAGCAGCTCGATCTGATGGGCGCGCGGCGACCAGCCTTTTTCCGCGAACCATTTGACGAATGGCTCGGGCAAGCGCACGGCGGCATTCTGTTCGGCGAGGCGCGGCTGCTCTGTCACGCGCCAGAGGTAGCGCGGCGGCGCGCAATCGCCAAGAAGAATCGGAACAAAAGGGGATCGAGCGCTCTTTTCCTTCCCTTGTGGGAGAAGGTGGATTGCCGCAAAGCGGCGAGACGGATGAGGGTGCTGGAAGAAATGAGGCGTTGGCGCTCCGTCCCGCTCATCCGTCGCCTTCGGCGACACCTTCTCCCCTTACAAGGGGGAGAAGGGAAGGTTTGCCCCTAAGGCCGCCGAAACCCCGTCGGGCCGCCATAGAGATAGCCGATGCGGGCGACGGCTTCCTTGAACCCTTCACGCGAGACCAGCATGGTGTGGCCATTGGCGTGGATCATGGTCTCTGGGTCAATCATGATCGCAACGTGGCCTTTCCAGAATACCAGATCGCCGCGGTGCAGTCCGGCAAAGTCCGGACCCGGTTCGAGCGCCTCACCGATGGTCGTCGCCTGCATGTCGGAATCGCGCAGCACTTGCCTGCCGGCCATGTGCATCGCCAGTTGCACGAGGCCGGAGCAATCGATGCCGAAGCCGGAGGCGCCGCCCCACAGATAGGGTGTGCCGAGAAACATCTCGGCAACCGCGACATAGTCGGGGGCAGCCTCGGCGACATGCCTGATATGGCCTGATATGACGGCCTCGCCGGACGGCAGCAGCGCATAATGCGTGCCGCGTGTTTCAGCCACGCCCGTCACCGTTACCGCCGATCCCATCGAGAGTTGCCCGCTCGGCGGAAACCGCAAATCCGGTCTGGGATAAAGGAAGGTGCGCGGCACCGAGACGACATGGGTGGGCGCTTGGCTCCGCGCGCCCAGCACAGTGTCGGCGACATAGCCGACATAGCCGTCGCGCTCGGCCTGGATCCAGGCCCAGCCTTCCGCGTCTTCGAAGACGAGGACGTCGTCGCCAAACAGAAGCTGGGTGTTGATGCCGGCATCCGGGTGCGGTGCCTTGCGGACATCGGCAA
>NZ_RZSW01000889.1:0-1695 GCF_003997375.1 Mesorhizobium sp. M5C.F.Ca.IN.020.29.1.1
GGTCTATGGAGCGCCTTTCAAAAATCACGATGTCGGATATGCACCGCCCGAAGCAGCCGCCTTTGCAATATGGCGGCTCGGATGGTCGAGGCAACCCGCAAATGCCATGAAATCGACGACGGGGATGACAGAAGGCGAGCCGCCTCGGGCTGGCAATGGTTGCTCGAAAAAAGAACGGGATTGCTGCAAAAAGGAAGGGGCCTGCGCGCCCGATGCTCGCGATCAGGCGGCCTGCAGCAGGTTTTCGATGTCGACGATGGTGTGGTTGGTCAGCGTCTTCGAAATTTCCACTGTGATTTTCTCGGCGACTTCCTTGTGCAGTTTTCGACGCATGTCGCCCAGCACCTGCGGCGGTGCGATCAGCACCATCTCCTTGAAGGCGCCGCGATGCGCGAGCTTGTACAGCCGCTCGGCAATTTCGTCGGCGAAACGCTCCTTGCCGAGACGTTGCCAGTCGGTGTCCTCGACTGCGCTGCGGTGGACGGAAGGGCCGTCGCTGTAGCGGCCGGGGCGGTCCGAACCTTGCTCTCGCGTCGCCGGATTTGCCTGTTCCATTTCCTGCACGACCTGAAGGTCGGGATATTGGGTGTCGCCACGGTTCTCGAGGAACAGCGCCTTCTCGCCGTCGGCCACCACGATCCACAGTCCGCGTTTCAGCTTGAGGTTATTCACGGAGCGCTCCTTTTTTCTGTTTTTCATGGTTTTCTAGGCCCGTCTCTGGAGCCATTGCCGCGGCTGAACAGCCAGGCTCGGATTCGCAGGGCAAACGCGCGCCGACGCAGGAATGTTCCGGTGACGACAAGAACAGCGAGCGAGCCAACCAACCAGCCAAGGATGACGGTGTTCGGCCACGACATCGAAGCGGGCTATCATGTAGCAGTCTTCGTGCCCGAGACGGTGGCAGTGGAGCACTCACTCGCCACAGGGGCAGCCTGCTTGACGGGCTGCGTCTTAAGGCTGGAAGAATCCGGCGTTTGGAATCGTTGATATGGCGATACACCCGTTTGAGGTGATCCCCATGCAAGCACGATTGATCGTCAGCCTGGTGTCCTTGCTTGTCGATGCGCGCCTTGTGATCGCTCCCGCCTTTTCGGCCGGTGGCGGTGGCAGCGCGCGTTTCACAGTGGATAACAACATCAAGGGAGGTCCAAATGTTTAAGTCTAGCACAACCGCGACGCTGCTTTCGTTAGGTGTGGCGCTGAGCGCGGCGGCGTCGGCCGATCTCGCGCAGGCGGCGAAACGCACCATCACCATGGTCGCGGTCGAGGCCAAGGGCGGGACGACCGTCGACAAGGAGCCGTTCCCGACCGCGGGCCTACCAGAAGGTAAGGGCTACGAGCTCGAAGCGCCCAACGCCGAGGGTCGGTGGGAGGTATCGGCCTACCGCTGGGAGCCCAATCAGATCATCGTGAACCAGGGCGACGAAGTCACGCTCGAAATCCTGGGTGTCAATGGCGCGGAGCATCCGGGGGTGATCGACGGCTACGATGTCAGCTTCACTGTCAAGCGCGGCCAGCTCACCACCGTAACCTTCACCGCCGGCAAGACAGGTGTGTTTGAATTTCGGTGTGGGACTCATCAGCCGTCGATGGTGGGCGAGTTGATCGTGCTGGCAGGCGGTTGATCAGTGTTCGGCGCTTGGTGACTTTAATCTACTAGATTGGTAGAATTTAGAAAAAAGTGTTTTGTAATAT
>NZ_RZSW01000088.1:0-15592 GCF_003997375.1 Mesorhizobium sp. M5C.F.Ca.IN.020.29.1.1
GCTTTCGGCCGGCCAGAGACAAAGGGTGGCGCTTGCCCGGGCTCTCTACGGTGACCCGTTTCTGGTCATTCTCGACGAGCCTAACTCCAACCTCGATGCGGAAGGCGAGGCCGCGTTGACAGAAGCAATTCAAAGCGTCCGCGCGCGAGGCGGCGTTGCCATCGTGGTCGCGCACCGGCCGAGCGCGCTGGCGAGCCTGGATCAGGTTCTTGTGATGGCGAACGGCCGTATCCAGGCCTTTGGCCCGAAGAATGAGATCTTGAACAAGATAACTCGCCCAGCAGGCGTGCCCTTGAAGGTCGTTTCCGGTCTTGAAGAGACGGCATCCTGATGGCAAAACGCACGATCTTCGCGGTGGATCGCACCATTCGACGCTATCTGCTTGGCGGTGTCGCAACCTGCATCCTGCTGGTTGGCGGGGCGGGGAGTTTGGCCGCCGTCACCGAGCTTTCCGGAGCCGTTATCGCTTCGGGAAAGCTGGTCGTCGATTCCAGTGTCAAAAAAATACAGCATCCAACCGGTGGAGTGGTCGGCCAAATCTTCGTCCGGGAAGGCGATGCCGTGCAATCAGGCAAGGTTTTGATCCGCCTCGATGAGACGATCACTCGGGCCAATTTGGCGATCGTCACTAAGAGCTTGGACGAATTCGAGGCGCGCCTGGCTCGCCTTGAGACCGAGCGCGACGGCAAAGGAAGCATCATCTTTCCAGCTTCGCTTGTGTCACGGCAGGATGCCCCCGTGGTTGGTCGGGCGATGGCCGGAGAGCAATCTCTGTTCGAATTTCGCCGACAGGCACGCGCCGGTCAGAAGGCTCAGTTGGAAGAGCGCATTGCGCAGCTTGCCGAAGAAGTTTCCGGCTTGACCGAGCAAAGAGATGCCAAGAGCCAGGAAATCAAGTTGATCGGGTTTGAGCTCGAAGGCATGCGCGCACTTTGGCAACGCAAGCTGGTTTCAATCGATCGCATAACTGCGCTTGAACGCGATGCCGTGCGGCTTAAAGGTGAGCACGGGCAACTGACTGCATCGATTGCGCAGGCGAAGGGTCGTATCGCGGAAACCCGGTTGCAGATCATTCAGGTTGACCAGGATTTGCGCAGCGAGGTAGCGAGCGAGCTGCGCGACGTCCAGGCAAAGATCTCTGAATTCGTCGAGCGCAAGGTTTCGGCCGAAGATCAGCTCAAGCGAATCGATATACGCAGTCCGCAGAACGGCGTCGTTCATCAGCTCGGCGTGCACACGGTCGGTGGCGTTATTTCTCCGGGAGAGCTCATCATGCTGATTGTCCCGGTGACAGACGACCTGACCGTCGAGGCGCGCGTGGCTCCGCAAGACATCGATCAATTGACGCCAGGGCAAAGCGCGACCCTGCGGCTGTCGGCATTCAATCAGCAAACAACGCCGGAACTGAGTGGTGCCGTCAGCAAGATTTCCGCCGACCTCAATCTCGATGAGAAAACAGGCGCCGGCTTTTATACCGTGCATGTTGTTTTGCCGCGCACAGAGCTTACCAGGCTCAAGGGCCTGACCTTGGCGCCAGGCATGCCTGTCGAGGTATTCTTTTCGACCGGCAGCCGCACCATGCTTTCCTATCTCGTGAAACCTTTGGCGGACCAAATCCAACGGGCATTCAGGGAAGAGTAGCTGCGTCTCTGGACGACCCCACGAGCTGAATTCCGGAACAAGGACGCGATTTTGCGGTTTGGCCTGAAATTGGAAGCGATCCCAGATGTCCAGGTTGACGAATGAAGAGATCGAGGGGCGGCTGAATGCCCAGCGAGAGACTCTGGCGCTGATCGTCGCGCTGCTTGCCGGCCTCGACGCGACTTCCGAGCGAATATGGGCCGAACTCGAGGCCCGTTTTCAATTTCAGAATAATCAGGAAGACCCCGGCGTCCTGCCAAGCAGTGCGTTCGCCATTGAGAGTGCGATGATGCGGGAGTTCAAGCTGATCGTCGAGGAAGCGCGGGCACGCAGGGCGGAATGGAACGACACAGACTAGCCGCCCATAAGAGGCGCTGGCTGAAAATCGCGAGCCCGGCGAGTGCGACGTTGCACCAAGTTCGCTTCGCTGCGGAGTGGCCAATCGAACGCTGCATAGGCTTGGCGACAATCAATTGATGCCAGTCACGCCTTGAGCCTCGGCCGCGGAGAGCCTTGCGCGGAGGGAGCCATATTTTTCTGGCCTGACTCGGAAACAATTCCGGCATGCCAGTGTTTAACGCACTGAGTGGGCGCGAGGCGCAGTTGCTTGTCGTTCAGGCGATCCTCCTTTGGAGTGTAACGGTACCGCCACGACAGAGCTTGAGGAGGTCAGGATCAACCCACTTCGAAGGTGCCGAGCGAGCCGAGGAAGGCCAAAGCGCATCGCGCCATCGGGCCTCTCTTCCAACGCGAACGGGCCTGACTTATGGCAAATCACGGCATGACCCTTCCGACGGTTCTTATCACCGGCAGCAGCGGCTTCCTGGGGCAGGTGATTGCGCGCGGTTTGATTGACCGCTACCGGGTTATCGGCCTCGATGTTGCAAAACCGAAGCATCCCCCCGCCGGCATGGAGACGATCGGGATCGATCTCACCTCCGATGAAAGCGTGAGTAGGGCTGTGGAGGCGGCACGCGAGCCCAGCGGCGGTCGCATCGCCTCAGTCATCCACCTTGCCGCCTATTACGACACGACCGGCAAGGACAATCCAAAATATGATGCCGTCACCGTGCAGGGCACGCGCCGGCTCCTGAATGCGCTAACGGCGATCGAGACCGAGCAGTTCGTGTTTTCCAGCACGCTTCTCGTCCATGCCCCAAGCCCGGGGAGGGGCACGAAAATCAATGAGGACTCGCCGCTCGACCCGGCCTGGGCCTACCCAAAATCGAAAGCCGAAACCGAGGCGCTGATTTCGAGGCAGCGCGGCGAATTCAAGACGGTGATCCTGCGGCTCGCCGGCGTCTATGACGAAGACTGCCGGGCGGCCTTTATTGCCCAGCAGATCGCTCGCATCTTCGAGCGCTTGCCGACCGCCTATTTGTTCGCCGGCGATATCACCGCCGGTCAGCCCTATCTGCACAAGGACGATCTTGTCGATGCGGTCGTGCGTACCGTCGACCGGCGCGCCGAACTTCCGGCCGAGACCGTGCTTCTGATCGGCGAAGAAGACACACCGTCATACGAGGAGATGCAGAAGCGCATCGGCCGGCTCATTCATGGCGAGGACTGGCGCACCTTAGTGTTGCCGAAGCAGCTGACGAAGCTGGGCGCGTGGGTGCAGACGGAGGTACTCGATCAGGACACCGACATCAAACCGTGGATGATCGAGAATTCGGACGATCATTACGAGATCGACATCTCGCGAGCCAAAACTCTGCTGGGCTGGGCGCCTAGACACAGCCTGCTGGACACATTGCCGGAGATGATCCGCCGGCTGAACCAGGACCCCACAGACTGGTACGCGGCCAACAAACTTGATCCGCCCGTTGTCGCGGCTTCGGATCCTGAGATCGAGCAGGCCGAAAGGCGACTTAAGGGACCGCTCGAACGAAGCAAGGAAGACGTCGAAGCGGCGATAAAGCGGCATCGGTCGAGGACGCTCTGGGCGCCGATGACCAACGCTGCGCTCGGACTGTGGCTGGCCACATCGCCGATGACAGTTGGCCTGTTCGACCCCGTCGCAGCCGCAATACCCCCCGCTCTGGGGCACGCTATTGCGGAGCCACAATTCCGCAACGCCGGTCTCGGTGTCAGCGAGATCGTTTCGGGCCTGCTCGTGACGGTCTTTGCGTTGATGGGGATGTTCCGGCGCTGGCGCTGGGCGCAGTGGGTCGCGGCGTCGCTCGGTCTTTGGGTGATGCTTGCGCCGTTGCTGTTCTGGACGACCAGCGCCGCGGCCTATGCCATCGACACGCTCGTCGGCATGCTGATCGTCGCCTTTGCTGTAATGATCCCGCCGACCCCCGGCGTCAGCCGCCGTGCGCTGGCGGCCGACGACGACCGCCCGCTGGGCTGGACCTATTCGCCATCCACCTTCACGCAGCGGATCCCCATCGTGGCCCTGGCCTTTGTCGGCCTATTCGTTTCACGCTATCTCGCCGCCTACCAGATGGGCCACATAGATGGGTTGTGGGATCCGTTCTTCGGCCCCGGCGGCGCGCCGGTACGCAACGGCAGCGAGGCGGTGGTGACGTCATGGGTCTCGAAGGGTTTTCCAATCGCCGATGCCGGGCTCGGCGCTTTTGCCTATAGCCTCGACATCCTCGCCGGCGCGATCGGCGATCGCCGGCGCTGGCGCACCATGCCGTGGATGGTGCTCCTCTTCGGTTTGCTGATCGTTCCGCTCGGCGTGGTCAGTGTGTCCTTCATCATCATCCAGCCACCGCTGATTGGCGCGCTGTGCACACTCTGCATCCTCCAGGCCGCCGTCACGGTGGTGCTGATCCCTTACTCGGTCGATGAGGTGCTGGCGACCATCCAATATCTCTGGGGCGCCACGAGGGCGGGCGAGCCGTTCTGGCGTACCTTCTGGATGGGCGGACCGGCGCTGTCGGAGAACCAGACACCTGACACCGACCTCGACCGCCCTGTGTCCGAGTTGCTGAAGGAATTCGTCACCGGCGGCGTTAATTTCCCATGGACGCTGGTAGCCAGCACGCTACTTGGCGCCTTGTTGATGACGACGCCATTGATCTTTGGCACACAACCACCGCTCTACTTCAGCGATCATGTAGTCGGCTGTCTCATTGTCATGGTCGCAGTCACAGCCATGGCCGAAGTTGTCCGGCCGGTGCGCTTCTTCAATTTAGTGCTTGGTGCATGGATCGCGGTGTCACCGTTCGTGCTTTCCGGCGGCGGGACCACCGCGATCGTTGCGAATGTTGCTATCGGTCTGGCGCTGATCGTGCTCAGCCTGTCGCGCGGCACACGCAGCAACCAACATTATGGCGGTTGGGATCGGGCGATTGTCTGAGTAACTCATAGCGAGCGCGCGTGACGATCTGCAAGAGCAGGTCAAGGAGAGATCGAGTTCCCTGAACGAGGCTCGGCCTGATCGGCCGGCTAGATTTGTTCGCCGAGCAGGATCCTCGCATCCTTGGCCGCGACGATGAACGCTTGGCGCGCGACCCTTGGCGGCTTTTCGCCGCGGATAACAGCAAGGCAGGCTTCGATTGCAGCGAGCCGCGTCTTGGACGCTGGCGCTCACGGCCTAGGTTCTTGCGATCTCTAAGGTAATACCACGAAGGTCCTTGATGGAAGCCCCCGGCCTCTGCCAACACAAGCAGAGGTGGCCAGAGCGCGGTGGCGCACTATCTCATCGCGCTCGACAGGCTCGACGAATGTATGGCGAGGTTCGGACGTTGTCCGCAAAGGCTGTGAACGACCATGATCTATTTCACGGCCGACACACATTTCAGCGATCCGCGCATTCTGCGCATCGATCGTCGCCCGTTCGGCTCGCTGGCAGAACACGATCGAGCGCTGATTTCGCTCTGGAACGAAACCGTCAGCCCGGACGACGAGATCTGGCATCTCGGCGATTTTGCGAGGGGATCGGCCGAATTCGTTTCATCGCTACTGTCTTCTCTTCATGGCCAGAAACATTTGATTATCGGCAACAACGATGGCGCAGCGACCATCGGCGCCGCAGGTTGGGCCAGCACTCAACATTATAAGGAGCTGACGATAGATGGCCGGTTGCTGATCCTTTGCCACTATCCTTTTCGCACCTGGAATCAGATCGGCAAGAAATCGATCGATCTGCATGGCCATTCCCACGGCAGACTGAGCCCGGTTACACGCCAGTACGACGCGGGCGTTGACAGCTGGGATTTTCGCCCGGTCACCCTTTCCGCCATCCTTGCAAGCCGACGGCGGCGAACCGTCGGCCGGTATATTCAACGCAAGTGATCAAAACGCAGATCATACCGGCTGTTGCCTAATGGCTGGTATTCTGCGTCGCGCGGTTGAGAAGCGCTTACGCGACTAGATTGCCATGAACTCTGCACGCAGTTCATCCTCGTGTCCGAGATAACGGGGCGAAAAGTGCATCGGCACGGCATGTTCAACACCTGCAAGCCTGGCGATAGTGCCGGCTTCGGCTGCCGTGAGATGCCGCTTCGCTGCGGCCAGCTCGCGATCTTCCTGCAGGAAGCCGGCCTCGATAAACAACTGGTTCGCGCCGTGCGCAAGCGCAACGACACGCGCAATATTTGCCTCATTGAAGGCGAGATCGGTCGCATAGACAATCCTCTGCCCGGGACCGGTTCTCAGGGCTCCGGCACCGAGCAGTTCGCCGACCGAGATATGCCGATCCGCGGTTGCCGCCAGCGTCGTTTTCGGATCAGCCCCGCGCCGGACCGCACGCTTGGCTTCGCTCAACCAAGGTCCGACGCGCAAACCCAATGCTTCCAGTTGCGGTTTTTGCACATTGACCCGGATCTTTTCCTGAAACGCGAATGCAAGGCATGGAACGCCGTGGTCAAGCATTGCTGCTTCGACACGGAAATCGGGATCATCGAGCAGGACATTTCCTTCGGCTGAGGTCGAGGCAGTATCCTCTCGAGCGAAGCCCGATCGCGCCGGAAACAGGCGGCAATGATGAAATCCGCCCGGCGTCCAGTCGCAGGCCGCTATCATGAAATCGTGGGACTGTTCGTCGAGGAGATTCCACGTGTATGCGTTGAGCTTGGCTTGCGCGGCCGCGGTCAACCCAGGCGGGCCGAAGAAATGCACTGTTCTATTCCTGTATAGAAATAACCGCAGGAGCCGATCGAAGCCGGCGAAATGGTCCATATGCATGTGTGATACGAACACATGGCTGACGCGCAGGATTTCGCGCGGCGAAAGTGGCGACAGATCACCAATGTCGAAGAGCATCGCCCGGTTGCCGAATCGGAAATCCAGAAGGAGCCCCGCATCCGAGAAGGGGTCGTTGACCAGGCGCGGCTGAACCAGCAACGTCACCGAATTCACCCGATACTGTTTTCGAATTTCGCCACCAGGCGCTCACCTTCAGACACGATCTGGACCTCACGTCTACCCCTCTAATCGCGCGCTCCGGGTAGCGGTTCCCGACGTATATCGTTCGAAAGGACGCAGAAGTACGGCGGCCGGCCAAGCCAGGCTGAACGTTTCTGCCATCTTGCGCGTTCTCTTGGGTCGGACCGAAGCGCGGGCCGAAACATCGGCAATCCGCGGCCACAATGAGGTAGCACCGGAACGAACGAGATGACCGAGCACAGAGGCACTCAGCCGAGCGAGGCAAAAGGCACCGTAATCGCATTCTCCGCGCCGGGCTGCGAGCCCCTCTATGCTCACGAACGGGAAGCTATGGCTGCCGTTGCCCGCACGATTGCGAGTCTCAAGGGATTTGCCTTCCAGCAGGGTCTAGGCAACAGCGGCGGCAACGGCTTGTATTTCGTGCCGGACGACAGCTTGCTTGCTCCCGATGCGGCACGGCTAGGTATCAACGGGCCGCAGGATCTCTTCGGCGGCGTGGTGCCTTGGCGCTTCGCAATGACCAAGGCGATAACCCATGAACTGGTCGACGGCTTGGCCAAGCGACCGAAAGAATGGTCAACCGGCTTCGGCAGAACTGTCAGCGCAGCAGTATTGCCTGGCTACACGGTGTTTTCGCGGCACGATGCGCTGCGAGCAGCGGAACGTCTGCTGAGGCTCGGGCAGGCCCGGCTTAAGCCACCGCTTTCCTCGCGAGGCCAGGACCAGCACATCGTTCGCACGGTCGCTGACGTCGAGGGACTGCTCGAGCGATACCGCTTCCTCGACCTGGACGAGTCCGGTCTGGTGCTCGAAGCGGACCTTCGTGACATCGTCACGCTAAGCGTTGGCAGAACGGAGATCGACGAAATAAGGGTCGCCTACTACGGCTCTCAAAGGACGACGACCGATAATGCGGGACAATCCGTTTACGGCGGATCGGATCTCATTGTAGTGCGCGGCGGATGGGAAGCTCTCCAAGATCTTCAGCTTCCTCGCGCACTAGCTTTGGCAACGGCGCAGGCGAAGGCCTATGACGCGGCGACGGCTGGGTATCCTGGATTTTTCGCCTCGCGGCGCAATTACGATATCGGCCAGGGGGTCGACTCGTCGGGTACCTGGCGATCCGGCGTGCTCGAAGCCAGCTGGCGTATTGGCGGCAGCAGTACTGCCGAGCTTGCGGCAATAAAAATCATGAAGCAAGACCCGGCCATCCAACTCGTCCGTGCGTCCGCAGTTAAGGCGTTCGGCAATACCAGCCGGCTGCCAGTGAAGGCGGATATTCACTTTCAAGGAGAAGACCCCGATGACGGGCCGATTACGCGCTATACCGTGGTCACCCATGCGACCCGGGAGGCGCCAAGGAAAGCGGCCGATTAGCATCGTAGACTTGCCCTGCGCCATCGATGGTCGCGCACAACTCTGTGCCATTTGCGCCGGCCAATGAGCGTCAAATTTAGGATCGCAAAACGCTTAAGGACCAGGGAACATCCGTGGGCGGCTTGAGTTGTTCCGGCATAAAAGGAGCTGCCATGCCAACCATCTACAACAAACGACAGGATTCGGAGGGCTTGTGGGAAGTCTATGACGACGAGAGCGAGGAAGCCGTCGTAGTTGACGGTTTGCCGCTCTCCGGCCTGGATGAAATCGAAGCCGACGAAGCCATTAGAAAACTCAAGCGGGGCGAAGTGACCTCCGACAACATTCCGCCGACGGCTCAGGCTGGGTGGCCTCCGACCAAAGACGGGATATGATGGGCTCAAGCTGTCTTGACTCGAACCGAGAGCGGACTGTCTCAGAGTTTCAAGATCCGGTGTTCAGAACGCACTGGCAGCAGCGGTAACTATCTGCGCTAAACCCTGCTGTTCATCGGCTTTGAACATTCGGCCCCAGCCAAGACGCGCTCGTATTCCTGGAGGATCGCGACAATCCGTGATGCCGATCGCTGTACATTTTCGGACCAAGCCCGTCGGATCAGCGCGAGCCAGGTTGCAGGGGCCACATTTCCGGTGCATTCTCGCTGTCGTCAATGACCAAACAGTACCTTAACCACCAGTTGGAGTGCCCTTATTGCCTGACAATAAGGCTGAGGATTCCGGCCGACGCCGGTCCCGAGGACAGGATCGTTTGCGACGACTGTGGCGAATTCCTGGGTACATGGGATGATCTGCTTACCGACTTTGAGAAGCAGGGCGGACAGGATGGAGTGTTCCGTCTCGACAAGGGCCGTATCAGACGGATCGATTGAGCCTATTTGCCCGGCGCGGGCCGATCGGGGGCGGGCCCAAAGGGCGGCGCTGCGCCTGCGCTCGCCAGCGTAACCCTTTGCAGCACCTGACTATGCGAACCCGGGGCCTCGGAAAATTTCCAGCGGCTCGAATCATCAGGGAACTTGTTGCCGGCCGGCGGGGTTATCGGACGCCTTCCTAGTTAGGGAGGCTAGCTCCAACCCCAGCGGGAGAAGACCATGCCAACTGCGAAGAAAGCCGCGAAAGCGACAACCAAGGGTCTTGAGGACCTGTTCCTCGACGGACTCAAAGATCTTTACTACGCCGAAAAGAAAATCCTGAGGGCCCTGCCGAAAATGGCGAAAGGTGCGGAGTCGGAAAAAGTGACTGCTGCCTTCGAAAAGCATCGTATGGAAACGGAAGCTCACGTCGATCGCCTCGAGGAGGTGTTCGAGAAATTTGGCAAGGCAGCACGCGGCAAGACCTGTCCGGCGATCGACGGCATCATTGAAGAAGGCTCGGAAATCCTCGAAGAATATGAAGGTGCTCCTGCGCTCGATGCCGGACTGGTCGCAGCGGCGCAAGCCGTCGAGCATTACGAGATCGCCCGGTACGGTACTCTTATTGCCTGGGCAGAACAGATGGGAAAGGCCGATATCGTCTCTCTTCTCAAAGCGACGCTCGAGGAAGAGGTCGCGACAGACGAAGCGCTGACGGGTCTAGGCGAGGGTGGCGTCAACGAACGTGCTCTTCAAGCGGCCGCGTAATCCCCTATGACATGGGCTTGCGGGGTTCCGGCAGGAATCGCCAGGGGCTCCGCTCAGATACGCAGGTATCCTTGCCATCCGAGTACTGATTCGGCAGTTGAAGGAGATTTGCCTGAAACTGCCGAGTCAGCCGACAATTCAGAGCCGGCTTGAGGATCGGTACCCTGCAATTGCTCTTACTGGGTGGCACGCAACAATCACCCGCGCATTGGTGCTAGCGCACAACGCGCTCGCGTCCAGTGCGGTTGGCGGGTGGACCCTGAAGCAACCAAAGATGCGGCTCTGGCAGCAGCGCATCGCGCGGGTGTTTTATCATTGGTCTGGTCATTCGCATGGCCGTGAGTGGCGGAGCGACCGGTCAATATAGCCCACGCCATGCGGCTATCCATTCGCTCCGGCCTCACAGTCGGTAATCAAACGGCGGGCCGTTGCCCGCCTTCCATGGTTCAGTTACTCTCGCCGCCGAGCTTTTTGACATTGCTGCAGAATTCAGGGTGGGTGTTGGCGGCGTTGGCGTTTGCCGCCTCGTCATCGCAGACTTTTGTCATTGCCGTACGATCCTCGTCTGTCAGCGCTTTCCAAGCTGCCGTGAACTCGTCGTCGGACCGCATCGTCGTCATGCTAGAGTCTGTGTAGAACGGCTCCATCTTTGCGGGGTCATCCAAGGCAGTCGTGCCTGAGTCGGCGCCTGCCGCGAGTGAAACGCCGCTTACCATCGAAAGCGCCATCGCGCCTAGACAGATCATCTTGTAGCTCATGACAAGATCCTTCCGTTGTTACTGGTCGCTAATGCAACGACCTGCTGGCAAACGGCCTGTTTCAGAAAAGGTTCCTTTCTCACTTGCTGGCACGGCACTTGACCTGTGCTTTCTACAACCCGGATGGCCATCGCCAAGAGCGCGCTTACCCCTATCCTAAACTGGGGCGAAATCTGCTAGCGTTCCTTAATGGCTAATCACCAGCTACCATTGGCGTCGATCGGGCCGACGCCATGCCGCGCTCTTCTGTCGGCGAGGAAAGTGTAAGATGAAGCAGAGCGGTGTTGTCTTGCAAGACGATGGCGCGCGGGCAACGCCAGTTCTCGGCTTCGATGTCCATATATGGCGGATCGCCCTCGATACTCGAATTTCACAAATGGACCTGACCGCGCTTAGCCCAGCTGAATTGACCAGGGCAGTCGGTTCGTGTTTGAGCGCGATCAACGACGCTACTTGGCAGCTCATGCCGCCTTGCGCACTGTGCTGTCAGTTTACATCGGCCAAGCGCCGGAAGAGCTTGATCTGCGCCGGACCTCTGAAGCCCACAGACACCGGCATATTCCCGCTTGCGGCATTCTCGACCAAGCGCTCAAACCATTCCGGTCGCACGTTACCGCAGTTTGCCGCATCTACAGGCCAGAAATCGCGTCGACCAGTCTGCGTCGCAGCGATTGGCGGCGGCTCGCTGAACAAGAGCTATCCATCAGTGCCGGGTGAATGGAACATCTGCCGACCATTACCGTTGATATGCTCGTCAGGCGAAAGGGCTGCATATGTCAAAAATTCAGGCGGTAACTCCAGAGCATTTGCAGCGGCTCAAGCTCGAGGCGTCTGCCTATTTTGGTCCGAAAGTGCTCCACGAAGCATTATTGCGTCTTTGCCAGGCTTGCGGAAGCGATAGCCTTGAACGGTTCGAGAAGACTATGGTCGATCAGATCGAGGCAATGAATGATGAAAGGGCAGATTTCGAGACAATGAAGGAATTTGCCATCGAACAGCTTTACGCCTGCGTTCGAGAGGTCAGTTGTTCGCCGAAAATGAAACAGCCGCTGGAGGAAGCAGAAACCCGAAGGACACTTGGTCGGTCGGAAGAGCCGAAAACCTTGGAAGACCAGTTGCAGGCCGGACTTGAGGATTCCTTTCCCGCGAGCGACCCGCCTGCCGTGGTGTCCACAGCGATCTCCGGCGGGGCGAAAAAGCTGGTCGGGACTGACGAAGTCCTAAAAAAACAGCGAGAGGAAACGGCTAAGAACAACGCCCGGTCATAGACGGCCCAGTAAGAGCGGCGCGGATGCTTCCGCCCGCATGGTCGCCGGGGTTCCCGTCTACCACGCAAACAGATGGCCAGCATGCACCCGCGTCAGAGCTTGACGGCCGCCTCCCGCGCCCAAAGCCGCAACTTCCGGCAGGCCTGGACAAATTCCTCAGCCGCCTCTTCTGATTCCAGCCTTATCAGTCCTTCATCCGCATCCGCCTCGACACCTGCCCTGGCCAGGAGTGGCTCGGCTTGTGGCGTGAACCCGATGAATTTGCAATGCGCGAAGGCATCGGAAACGAAATCCTTCGCCGCGGCTTCCTTGGCCAGCAGTTCGGCGCCCGGTTCTGACAACATAAGCACGACCGCGTCGAACAGGACCGATGGTCCGCCGTCGATCATGTGCCTCGCTTCGATTTGCGTGCCGTCAGCCGCACTTACGCCGCCGACCTTTGCGGCGACAACCTCCATCACCGCGCCTTCCGTTTCGATCGCGGACCGGAGTTGCTCGAATATGGCGGCATCCACGCCGTCGCTGACCAGCACGCCAACCTTGCGGCCTCTGAAGCTCTCCGGTCCGTTTTCGATGATGCTGAGCGCCGGCGATGGCTCCAGGTCGACTCGCGGCGGCACGGCAGCGTCTGCCGGATTGGGCATCTTTCGAATCCCAAGCTTGTCGGCGACAGTGGCCGCCAGAGCCTCGTCGACGTTCAGCAGATGGGAGACCATTCGTTCGCGGATTGCCGGTGTTTGGACCTTGCTCAACTCGAATGTCAAAGCCATCGCGATGTGGCGTTGTTCCGGAGGCGTCTGGCTGTTGAAGAACTGCCTCGCCTGGCTGTAGTGGTCGGCGAAGCTTTCCGCCCGCAGCCGCACTTTCTGGCCCTCCTCGGCATCGGCAAAGGAACGGAAACCGCGCTGGGGTTCTTCGCGCGGACCCATGCCCCACGAATTTGGCTCATAATTGGCACGGCCTACCGGATTGCGTATGGCCATGTGTCCATCCTGTTGAAAATGAGCGAACGGGCATTTCGGTGCATTGATCGGAAGGTGGGTGAAATTCGGGCTGCCGAGCCGTTTCAGCTGGGTATCGAGATAGGAAAAGTTGCGTCCCTGCAGCAGCGGGTCATTGGAAAAATCAATGCCGGGGGGCACGTTCTGCGTCATGAACGCAACCTGTTCGGTCTCGGCGAAGAAATTATCCGGCATGCGATCCAGGACCAGTCGCCCCACGGGGATCGGCTGGAGGATCTCTTCGGGAATAATCTTTGTGGCGTCGAGGACGTCGAAATCGAAGCTGTCCGCAAAGTCCTGATCGAAGAGCTGTACGGTAAGTTCCCATTCAGGGAAGTTGCCGGACTGGATCGCCTCCCACAGGTCGCGGCGATGGAAATCCGGATCGGCGCCATTGATTTTGACCGCTTCGTTCCAGACTACCGACTGCATGCCAAGCTTTGGTTTCCAGATGAATTTGACAAAGGTGGATTCGTCGTCCGCGTTGACGAAGCGGAAGGTGTGGACGCCGAAGCCCTGCATGAAGCGGAAGGAGCGCGGGATCGCACGATCCGACATGATCCACATGATCATGTGCATCGATTCCGGCATCAGGCTGATGAAGTCCCAGAAATTGTCATGCGCAGTTTGGGCCTGCGGGAAATCGCGGTCCGGTTCCTGCTTGGCGGCATGGATCAGATCGGGAAACTTGATCGCGTCCTGGATGAAGAAAACCGGGATGTTGTTGCCGACCAGATCCCAATTGCCTTCCTTGGTGTAAAGCTTGACCGCGAAACCGCGCACGTCGCGGGCCAGGTCAAACGAGCCCTTGTTGCCGGCGACTGTCGAGAAGCGCACGAAAACCGGCGTCTTTTCGCCAGCACGCTGAAAAATGTCGGCGCGCGTGTATTTAGCGAGCGATTCATAGGTTTCGAAATAGCCGTGTGCCCCGTAGCCGCGAGCATGCACGACCCGCTCGGGTATCCGCTCGTGATCGAAATGGAAGATCTTGTCACGGAAGTGGAAATCCTCGATCAGCGATGGCCCACGCTCGCCGATCTTCAGAGTGTTCTGATCGTCCGAGACAGGCGTTCCGAGCGCAGTGGTGAGGACAGGGGTCTCGCCTTCCGCCGTTTGGTGAAACTCACCGCCGTTTCCACGCTCGACATTTTGGTCGCGACTGCTTGCAGGCTGAGTTTCTGAACGCTGCCGGGACTGGGCCATGGTTTATCGCTCCTCGATGGATGAAGGCCGGAACCACCGGCTCAGGGTCGTCGAACTGCCGATGCGCAGCTTTGTTCCAGTAAAAGACTGGCGCCTTTGCTTGCGGAACAATGGCGAATCGACGTCGCTGGCTGCCCACTGCGGGCGGACCCTGGCCGTGTTCTAATCGGGCGGCCTCACCGCAACAGAACTCGGCCGCACAGAGACGGGTGTGCGTTCGCCCAATCCAAGATTTTCTAGCGACTTATTTCGACGTCCGGAACGAACCCAACCTTCATGCATTTAGCTAGGTCTGCGTGCATCAACTTATTCTTGCTGGGAGCTGGACCATTGTCCTCGAGGGGCTACGCCTTGGCCAACCAGGAAACGGATGACGTTTCCATCGTTGACCTGATACCTGCCTTGCGAGCCTTCGCCCGCACCTTCTGCCGTGTTCCTGACGATGCTGATGACCTGGTCCAGGAGACGTTGACCAAAGGGCTCGCCAACATCGATAAGTTCGAGCCCGGAACGCGTATGAAGTCATGGCTCTTCACCATCATGCGCAACACCTATTATACGCGCATTAAGGCCGCCGACAGGGAAAAACCCGGCCTGCTTGACTGCGCCTCCCTAATCCCAATTTCGGAAGCGACGCAGGAGTGGTCCGTTCAGAGCAAGGAAGTCTCTAGCGCAGTCCAGAAGCTGCCGGAACATCAGCGCGAGGTCCTGATGCTGATCGGGGTGCTTGGCGTCAGCTATGAAGAAACTGCCGAGATATGCGGTTGCGCCGTGGGAACGGTAAAAAGCCGCCTTAACCGAGCGCGCGCCAGCGTGCTGGAACACCTCGGCGAAAGTTCGTTGCAGACATTGGTAGAAAGACGCAATCACCTGTCCGAAGCACAGGGAAACTTGGCAGTCGACAGGCGTCGATAGCTATTCCACTTTCTTTGCTTTGCATCGACGCTTCTCGACAAGCGCGTTCTGCAGTTGGATCGCAAGGTTGGTCAGACGGCCGGGGACCTTTTCCTGCTCGATGGCAGTCAGCAGAGATGCAATCTTCCGGTCTATTGCCAGCCGGAGTTGCGGGCTGATGGTATCGTCGCTCGAGCGAGACATAGTGTTCTCTTAACGAATTGGTCCCTTCACCAGTGTGGTGACAGCAATCAGCGTTTGCAAGGATTCACGCGCCGTCCTCGCCGTCAGCGCCGTCCCTTGCACAGCATTGTTTCGAAGCCGCTAATCTCGTCGGGGAAGCCTATTCTTTCCCCTCCCTCTCCCCCGGCAATGTTGCCGGGTGCGCTCGATAATTCGACTCTCGCGACCTCTGCTGCCACTGGTTATGATTCGCGTTAGCGGTTGCAACAGTCAGTCTTAAGAGAGCCGATCCGCGGCGTGATACTGATC
>NZ_RZSW01000890.1:0-1690 GCF_003997375.1 Mesorhizobium sp. M5C.F.Ca.IN.020.29.1.1
GTCTGTGGAGACATGCATATGACAGCGGGAAAGGAGGCTACTTTACGATCTCGGTGGAAGAGGTTGTCGGCCACCTTCGCGCTCAATTTGGCCAGCAGCCGGCAGCAAAATAGAGATGTATGATGGCGGGTCCGGGCGACAACACGCGCAACAAGTCGAAGACGGGTTCTGAAGCTGACAGCTTCAAGCGCGCCGTCACCGTCTGCATGCGCGCGATTGCCGGCGACAAGGACCTCGAAGTCGGTTTCGCCAAGGATCGGCCGGCGCTGGCCGGCAGCCGCGCCCGGCTGCCTGAACTTCCGAAAAAAGCGTCGAAGGCCGATATCGCAGTCACCCGCGGGCTCGGCGATTCCATGGCGTTGAAGCGCGCCTGTCACGACACGCGCATCCACACTCGGCTGGCGCCGGAAGGCAAGCAGGCCCGCGCCATCTACGATGCGGTCGAGCAGGCCCGCGTCGAGGCGATCGGCTCCCGCGCCATGCAAGGTGTGGCCGACAATATCGGCTCGATGCTCGAGGACAAATACGCCAGAGCGAACCTTATCGACGTCAAGGACAAGGCCGACGCGCCGATCGAGGAAGCGCTAGCCTTGATGGTGCGTGAAAAGCTGACCGGCCGCACCGTGCCAAAGAGCGGCGAGCGGCTGGTCGACCTCTGGCGTCCGTGGGTCGAGGAGAAGGCCAGCGCCGATCTCAACGGGCTGTCGGCCAAGCTCGACGACCAGCAGGCTTTCGCCCGTGTCGTGCGCGAGATGCTGGCTTCCATGGAAATGGCCGAGGAACTCGGCGACGACCAGGAGACGGAAGACTCAGAGGACAACGACGACAACCAGCCGCAGGGCGAGGAGCAGAGTGAGGAGGGCGGCGAGGATGATTCCGGCTCCGAGCAATCGCAGTCCGACGACACCGAAGCGTCGTCCGACGACGAGCAATCGGCCGAGACGGAGGCATCCGATGCCACCGCCGACGACCTGTCCGACGATGACGACGCCGATGCCGAGACGCCCGGCGAGGCGCGCCGCAACGACAATCCCTTCACCAATCTGTCGAAGGAGATCGACTACAAGGTCTTCACCACCGCCTTCGACGAGACGGTGGGTGCGGAGGACCTGTGCGAAGAGGAAGAGCTGGATCGGCTGCGGGCCTTTCTCGACAAGCAACTTGCCAACCTTTCCGGCGTCGTCGGCCGGCTGGCCAACCGGCTGCAGCGCCGCCTGATGGCGCAGCAGAACCGGTCCTGGGATTTCGATCTCGAAGAGGGTTATCTCGATCCGGCGCGGCTGGTGCGCGTCGTCATCGATCCGATGCAGCCGCTGTCCTTCAAGCAGGAACGTGACACCAAATTCCGCGACACGGTGGTGACGCTGGTGCTCGACAATTCGGGCTCGATGCGCGGCCGGCCGATCACGGTCGCCGCCACCTGCGCCGACATTCTGGCGCGCACGCTGGAACGCTGCGGCGTCTCGGTCGAGATCCTCGGCTTCACCACCCGCGCCTGGAAGGGCGGGCAAGCACGCGAGAAATGGCTGAAGGAAGGCAAGCCGCCGAATCCCGGCCGGCTCAACGACCTGCGCCACATCATCTACAAATCCGCCGACCATCCGTGGCGACGGGCGCGCCGCAATCTCGGGCTGATGATGCGCGAGGGCCTGCTCAAGGAAAATATCGACGGCGAGGCGCTGCTGTGGGC
>NZ_RZSW01000891.1:0-1675 GCF_003997375.1 Mesorhizobium sp. M5C.F.Ca.IN.020.29.1.1
TTTCTGATGCGATAATCTTGTCGGGCTGTCGGCTGTCCGGCTATTTCTGATTGCCTGGCGCGGAAATCCCGAAGCCGAAGGTCCGCATCGCTTCCTGCGCGGCGAGGATGCCTTCGGCCACCGAAACCAGGGCGACCCGCTTCGATGTCGCCTGGTCGCGGATCAGCTTGTAGGCGGTTTCCTCGTCGACGCCGTTCATCTCGACCAGCACCTTGACCGCCTTCTCGATCGTCCGGCGTCCCTTCAGCGTATCCTCCAGCTTGCGCACCTTGTTGGCCAACCGCCCTTCATAGCCATACCGGTAGCGGGCCAGTGCAAACTGCGTCAGCACGCCCAACTGCCTGAGCGGTTTGGTGATGACGCCGTGCGCGTTGAGATCGATGATCGCCTTGATCGAGGTGGGGCTTTCATAGGTGACGATGGCGACGACGGCAGCATTGGCGCCCTCGATCAGCGACACCATGGCATCGGTCGGCGCTTCGCCGACCTGCACGAACACCGTGTCGATGTCGCCCGGGATCGACGCCGGCGGCGGCCACGCCGCCCTGACTTCGCAGCCTAGGCGCCGGAGGTGATCGACCAGCGCGGCGCCATCCTCGTCCTTCGGATGGATGACCAGGATCTTCGCCTGCCGCAGGTCGTTGAGAATGCGTTTGAGCGTTGCCGTCATTTAAAGCCAAGGCTCTTCGAAACGAGAGGAGGCGAGATAGGGGTCGGGCCGGATCGGCGCCTGCGACTGCCAGGCGATATCGAACTGCCCGGTGGCGTTGGCGATACCGATGCGCGGCGTCGACCAGACGTGGCGGTTTTCCTGGTCGAACATCATGCGTCCCTCCGGCGACGCATAGTCGACCTCGAGCGCTGCCTGTCCGAGGCGAAAGGTGTCGAGGGTTCCGGCCTTTTCCAGCGCGCGGGCGAACAGGTGGACCTGCGTATAAGCCGTCTGCGACCACATGGTCGCGGTCGTCCGGTCGCCGAACCGGCGGGCGAGCTCGCCGACGAAGCGCTGGTTCTCGCCGCTGTCGACGCTCGCCAGGTAAGGAGCCGCCAGCACATGGCCGGTGCAGTGCTCGGCGCCGATCACGCGGATCTCGCCTTCGGCCAAGGTCAGGCTGGCTATCGGCCGCCGTGTCCGATCGATGCCTGCCTCGGCATAGAGCCTGTAGAGGATCTGCGCGCTGCGCCCAATAACCGTCGAGAAGACGGCGTCCGGCGCGGCCTTCTCGATATCGGCCATCAGCCGGCGCATCCGGCGTTCGTCGGCATCGAGCGGCACATACTGTTCTTCGACGATCGTGCCGCCCTTGCATTCCAGGAGATCGCGCATGACCCGGTTGGATTCATGCGGATAGATGTAGTCGGACCCGGCCATGAACACGCGCGGTCCGTAGCGCTGCAGGATGAAGTCGGCCAGCGCGAAGGTATTCTGGTTGAGCGTGGCGCCGGTATAGAGGACATTCTCCGAATATTCGAAGCCCTCGTAGATCGAAGGATACCAGAGCAGGCCGTTGTAGCGCTCGACAATCGGCAGCACGGCCTTGCGGCTGCCAGACATCGAGCAGCCGAAGATGACGTTGACGTCGTCCTCGGTCAGAAGCCTGCGGGCCAGCGAACGAAACGCCTCGGGGTCGCTGCCCGGATCGTAGGTGATCGGCTCGATCTGCCGCCCCAGCAC
>NZ_RZSW01000892.1:0-1671 GCF_003997375.1 Mesorhizobium sp. M5C.F.Ca.IN.020.29.1.1
GGCAAATGCTCGGTCACCTGGTTCAACAGACGGACAACATGGCCCGGCTCGAATTCGCCGCCCGAGCGGAGGACGAAAGCAATCGTCTTCGTGCTGTCAGGACTTTCTCGAGCCTCACCTTTGGATCGTTCTGCAAGCGGGAGACCCGGAGCGGCGGCATTTTCGGTGAGCGTAAGCATGGGACGATGTCTCCAGTCCGTAACGCGTTTGCGGATGACACCGCATGTTCCGTGCCAGACAAGAAAACGGTTTCAAACCAACCTGATAGATCTGACTCTACTACGCAGCGCATCCGACATTGTCGGAAATCGGACAAGGCGGAACGTGGTTGAATACGAGAAGCTCCGTATTCTAAGCAAGGCCCGCGAAGATCGCGAGCGGTGCCCGAGAGCACGATCAATTCATCCTTGACGAAGCTGTCCGCGAGCGGCTGGTCGCAATGATCGTGGACCTTCAATAAGCTCTAGTAGATCCCCGATACACCACATCGCGAACGCAACCCGAGCAGGTCGCAGCAGTGGGCAAGCTTTTTGGGTGCGGTACGAATGCCGAGAAAGCCGTAGTAGCGGATGCGATGGAAGCGGCGGGGCAGGAGTTGCAACAAGAAGCGGCGAATGAACTCGTCGGCCGAGACGGCCATGACCTTTTGCCGATTGCCGTGCCGATAGTACTTCCAGCGGAAACGAACAGCCGTCCTCGATGTCGATGAGGTGGTTGTTGGAAATGGCGCCGCGGTGCGTGTAGCGGCCGAGGTAGCCGCAGAAACGGGTCCGGCGAAGGCGGCTTGCCATAGACGTAGCGGTGGCCGGCCAGGTGCAGTTCTTCTCTGGCTTGCAGCCCTGCGGGAGCGCGACGCCATTTCGGCGCTATTTGGCGCCGCCGATCCCAAGCACCTGCGCGCCGAGATTGGTTTCTTCGCCGTGCCTGCACACCTGGGGCCAGAACCTGCTTCATCATCCGCATCTGCACTGCCTCGTCACCGGCGGAGGATTTGCCTCGCGACGGTCATCCTGGATCGCCTGCAGCCCTGCTTCTTCCTCCCGGTCCGCGTACTCTCGCGCCTGTTCCGACGATTGTTTATCGCATGGAAGTTCCAGGAAGTGCGCAGGGTCGCAGCGGCGACGCGGAAGAGAAGGCCGTAGACGGGCAGCGGCTCCGGCAGCGTGAAGACGACGTGAAAACGCTGTGTGTCAAGAAGCTCGGCGGGACGCTCTATCCAGCCATTGCGCGCGCGCCAGCGATTGGCAGCGGGGGCAATGTCTGTCGCGGCAGCTATTGAGGGCGATGCGCCGGTGGCCGCGTTGATCACATGCTTCGACGTTCCCGCCGAGCGCCGGCCAGCAGGCGCAACTGATGGAACTGATGGCGGCCGCGTATTGTTCCTGAGTGGCGGTTGATCCACGGCCGCAGCCGCCCCACGACTGGTCTCTCTTCCGGCTCGCACTGATCGGCCAGTATACCAAGGCCGTCGCCAATCGTGTTAGCTTGCTCATGCTTAACAGGCCGTGAACTGGCCGGGTCCCTAACACCCGCTAGATTCGAGTAAAGCATGCGTTCGACAGATCGTGAAAACTGGCGCAATAGTCCGACACAGTTCCGCTATTGAGATAGTATAATGTATCAGTATACAGGCGAATTTTTTGATAACCTGCCTCAAGAAGCTCTCTATCT
>NZ_RZSW01000893.1:0-1668 GCF_003997375.1 Mesorhizobium sp. M5C.F.Ca.IN.020.29.1.1
GTTCAAAATCTTCTCGGTCTCAGAAATCTCGTGCACGATCTCGTCCGGTCCGACCATTGACTCAATGATTACCGGTTTCAGGGAAAGCCGCGCGGCAAAGGGTTCGTAGGCGAGCTTGGCTGCGAATGACATCGCGAAGTGGCGTCCCTTGCTGTTGACCTCGCTGATATGGACCTGAGCAAGTCGATTGCCGAAACGTCGCAAAATACGGACAGCCTCGGTCATCGAGGAGTCAACCTGTCGAGCATGGGCAACGTCGAAGCACAACCTCGCATCTGGGAGTTGATCGAAGTAGTGCTGAAGTTCGTCGGCGGTGCGGCCCGCCGGTTTACGTGAGTCCATGTTTTCGAGGCAAAGGTGCGCTCCAAGCGACCTCCAAACTCGGGTGTCCTGGATCGTATCGGGATGCACGACGATGTTTAGACCCATGTCTGCAACGACCTTCAGCTGAACAACAAGGTCGTTCTCGTTATCAAAGTTGGTCGGCGCATGAAAACTGATGTACTCGTACCGGCGTCGTAGCTCTGGAAGGCGAAGCGGAAGCGCCGCCAATAGCGCCGGTAGTTCAGCCATCCGCAACGCCGATAACTCGACTGCTTTAGCGCGGGTGGGGGCGAGTAACTGCAGCGCGGTCGCGAAATCATCTAACGCAATCGCGCCAGTCGAGAATCCGACTACTGCCATCAGAATACTCCGTACTTCTTCACCAATGCCGTGAAGTCGTCATTGGATTCATACAACAGCTTGGTCAGAGCCGTATCGAACTGGGTAGCTACGTTTCGTGCCTCAAGAAATACTCCATCCTCATAGGCATCATCTGGAGACAATTTTTCCAGTCCGGTTCGCTTCTCATTGTCGTTGAGTAGCGCGAGGAAGGAATCGTAATTGTCGAATATGTCAGGAGCGAGAGAGGGCGCGTATCGGGAGACGATCCCCGCCAAAGATTCCAGTGGGGTCCTCTGCGCCCAATTCGTCAAGTGATCGACTAGGTGCTGCGTGACAAAGGAGTCGTCCTCGCCCTGTTGGTCCCTGAGTGCCCAAGAGATGCACATAAAGAAGCCTGACACGAACAAAAGCTTGCGCGACATGCGAAGCTTGATGTTCCGGAGGGCCCACTTATCACCGGCTCTGGCCCGATATTTGTTGGCGTAATCCACTGCCATCGTCCGCCAGAAACGTACAACATCGTTTAGCAGGAAGCGAGGTATCCTATCGGCGCGGGTATTAGACCGAATGAAGCTCGCATCCTCTTGGACGTAACGGCTCAGGATGGCGTTGACGATGCGGCTTCGGACTTCATGGCTACCCGGGGCGTCCACTGCGGCCGATTCCAGCAAGAGAAGGAGCCGGCGCGTCATGTTGTTGTTTGTATCCTCATCTCCACCGACCGCGTGAACCAGATCGTGACTGAAAATTAGCCCCCCGAAGACCTCCGTGGGACCGGGCTTCCCGAAGTTCGCCTCGGCCAACCTGTTCCGCAATTGGTGAACCAATCGAAGGTGCAGAGAGTCCGCGCGTCCATCTATAAGGATGGTCCAGTCGAGATCGCTGCCGACCGTGAACTCCCTCCTCGCCATTGACCCGAACACGACGAAACTGCCTTCGTCGGTAGGTAGCAAATCTCCTACCAATCCGGCCAGCTGTTGCAACTTCTTGGCGCTACGCAAA
>NZ_RZSW01000894.1:0-1666 GCF_003997375.1 Mesorhizobium sp. M5C.F.Ca.IN.020.29.1.1
ATCCAGTTGTGGCGGTGCTCGTTGAAAGGCACGCCGACGTAGACGCCGTCATGTTTGGCAAACCTCTGCAGTTCGGGCGCCATCACCACGTCCCAGTTCTGGGCGGTGGCGATCTCGGACAGGTCGCCGAGCAGGCCTTCGTCGGCGTAGGTCTTGATCTGCTCGCCATGCATCTGCATGGCAGCAGGCGGATTGCCCGACGCGACGCGCGCCTGCAGAACCTGGAGGGCGTTCGTGCCCGAGCCGCCGGCGACGGCAGAGTCCTCCCAGGCAATGCTCTGGCTGTTGAGCGCTTCCTTCAGAACGTTCAGCGCGTTGGCTTCGCCGCCCGATGTCCACCAGTGCATCACCTCAACCTTGCCGCTTGCAATCGCGGTTCCGACCGACAACAGTCCCGCCACGGCTGCGATGACGACGCCGCGCTTCGTTTTTCTCAAGTCTTTCGAGTTCATGCTGCATTCTCCCATGTTTTTCGTCGTCCTAATGGTTCCGGTGGTTCTGGACGGTTCCCCCGGCGCCGCTTTCCGCGGCTCTCCTATTGATCGAACCTTCGGTTTGCTCATGCGATGACCGTCGCCGTCACGGCAAATCGTTAGATCGATACAATAGATGCGCGTGCCCAACCACGAAGGGTTGGCTGTACCTCCTATGTGCGCCGAGGCCACACCGGCCGCCGGCGATTTCGAATGATCTCCCTATGCGACCAGAAGCTCCGACTGCGGGTCGAAGATCAAAGCCTTGCTCGTATCGAGGCTGAGCGAGGCCAACTGTCCCGCCGCGCCGGACCCCGGACGCAGCCGGGCGATCACGTCGATGCCGCCGGCGTTGAAGATGGCGAGGTTGTCGGAACCGGTCGGCTCGACCACATCGATCCTGGCATTGAAGTTAAAGGGAGCCGCGTCGGCAAAGTGCGCGCCCGTCTCTACAATCGTTTCCGGGCGGGCCCCCAGGATGACTTGCTGGCCGTCGTGCCGGTTTTCCAGCGCCGCCCTGCGGCCGAGCGGGACGGTCATGACGTCGTCGCGGCCCAAGCGGACCTCGACGGCTGCGTCCGAGCCCGTCCTGCGCAACGTGCCGGGAATGAGGTTCATCGGCGGCGAGCCGATGAAGCCGGCGACGTACAGGTTCTGCGGCCGGTCATAAATCTCTTGCGAGGAGCCGATCTGCTGCACCTTCGCCTGACGCATGACGACGACCTTGGTCGCCAGCGTCATCGCTTCGATCTGGTCATGCGTCACATAAACGATGGTGACGCCGAGTTTTTTGTGAAGCTTCTTGATCTCGGTGCGCATCTCGACGCGGAGCTTCGCATCCAGGTTCGACAGCGGCTCATCGAACAGAAAAACCTTCGGATCGCGCACTAGGGCGCGACCCATAGCGACGCGTTGTCGCTGTCCGCCGGAGAGCTGGCTGGGCTTGCGGTCCAGAAGCGCGTCGAGTTGGAGCATTCTGGCGACGCGGTCGACGGCTTCAGTCTGCTGCGCCTTGGGGACCTTGCGCACGCGAATCCCGAAGCAGATGTTCTGGCGAACCGTCATGCTGGGGTACAGCGCGTAGGACTGGAACACCATAGCGATGTCGCGATCCTTTGGATCGCGGTCGTTAACCACGTCCCCGCCGATCCTGATCTCGCCGTCGGAGACCGTCTCCAGCCCGGCGATCATGT
>NZ_RZSW01000895.1:0-1666 GCF_003997375.1 Mesorhizobium sp. M5C.F.Ca.IN.020.29.1.1
GGCCGGCAGATCCGCCGCCAGGGTCCCGCGGAAAACGAACTCGTCGTAGAATTCGTCCGGCAGGCTGCCGCCGCTCCAATCGACTTCCCTAGCGCCTGATGTCACCGCTTGACCATGGAGCTGGTAGGATTTCTCGTATCTGCCTTTCTTGACCTGCAGCGTCCAGCCCGGCTTCGGCATCGGCTTCACCGAAATCACCCCTTCCGGGATCTGCACGCGCACGGCCGTCGTCGCCTTGCCCTCACAGCCATGCGGCACGCGCAGGACAGCCTTGTAGGTCGAACCGACCGCCGCCTCCTGCGTTTCGAGCGTAACGTGGGCGAAGGTCGCGCTTGTCCCCAAGACGAAAAACGCGCCGGCCAACAAAAGATACCTGTTCATGATGGTCCTCAAATTTCGACTTGTCCGGATCTGGCCGGGTCAGTTGGCGTGATTGTCCATACCGCCCGTTTCGCCCATGCCCTCGACGGCGAACTCGACGGCGACCGTGCCGGCTTTCTCGAAGGTCAGCGTTGCTGGAAACGTCTTGCCTTGCTTCGGTTGCCGTTTCAGCCTGACGAACATCAGATGATAGCCGCCGGGTGCCAGCGCGACCTTGCCACCGGCCGGGATTTCGAGGCCGCCGCTGACCGGCCGCATGGTCATGACGCCGTCCTTGACGCCCATCTCATGCAGTTCGGTCTTGGCCGAAATTTCAGAGGAGATCGACAGCAGCCGGTCCGGCGAACTGCCAGTGTTGGTGATACTGAAGTAGCCGCCGGCCACTTTGGCGCCGGGCGGCGTGGCGCGCGACCAGGGATGCACGATCTTGAGGTCGCCGACCTTGAACTCATGCGCGAAAACGGCCTGGGCGCTGACGAACAGCAGGGCGAGGAGGAACACGGTGACGCCGAGTCGCTCCTCGAAGCTGCGCAGGAAGCGGCTGTTGCGGCCGAGCCGCGCGCGAAAAGTGTGAGACATGATAGCTCCAGGAACTGAGAAATCGCGCCGTCGGCCGGTCGCGAACAGTTTCGATGTTGAACGAATCCGCCCGCGAAAAATTCCGCAAGGCGAACTGGAACGGATCAGGCCGTCACCGGCGGCGCGCGCGGATTCGACGGAGAGCGGCCGCGGCTGAAATCGAGGCGCCGGAACGCCGGCAGCACAAACGCGACGGTTTCGACGGAAAAGTTGCCGGCCAACATGCCGGCAGCGGGCGGCGGCGCGTAAGCCGCCGAGGCCATGCCACAGCCGAGCACACAGCAAGCTGGCACGTGCTGCTGGTGCGGATCGCCGCCTGGTAGCTGGGCCGCGCCCTGCTGGGTGCAGATGACATTGCCGAAGGCGTCGAGTTGCGAAGCATCGGGGAAGCCGGAGGCGAATGCGCCAAACACCGACTGGAGCACGAGCAAATAGGCCGCGGCAAACGCGGCCGGCATGCTCCATCGTCTCCGCCGGATGTTCAAAAGCCTGCCTCTTCACGCAGCAACGGCAAATACCTAGCACGCGCTCGGCGGGCGGAAAATCGCCAAATTACTACTGCGGCAACGCAGCGCTTTAAGCCCGCTACGGTTGCTGGCCCTCGGGGATCGAGGTCAACAGGGTATTGCGCGCCGACTTCAGATGCTTGCGGCAGGCGGCGTCGACCTTGCCGAGATCGCGCGATTTGAGCGCCGCGATATAGGCC
>NZ_RZSW01000896.1:0-1661 GCF_003997375.1 Mesorhizobium sp. M5C.F.Ca.IN.020.29.1.1
ATATAGTTTGTCATGCACACCTCCCTCCGGGGCCTCGGAGCACGGCGTCACTGCCGGGGCGGGCATCCGGGTTTGTCGCCCAGAAAATGCATCCGACACGAGATTATCCTCCCACAGCAGGTGTGCTGCAACAACAACCGCACCGTCTGGCGAGACAATTCCTGGCACGAACGAAAAAGGGCGCCGCAGCGCCCTTTAAATTGCTTATCCGTCACCCGGCATTAGCTATCGAGGAAGCTCCGCAGCTTGCGCGAGCGGCTGGGATGCTTGAGCTTGCGCAACGCCTTGGCTTCGATCTGGCGGATGCGTTCGCGGGTGACCGAGAACTGCTGACCGACTTCCTCCAGCGTGTGGTCGGTGTTCATGCCGATGCCGAAGCGCATTCTAAGCACGCGCTCTTCACGCGGGGTGAGCGAAGCAAGCACCCGCGTCGTCGTCTCGCGCAGATTGGCCTGGATCGCCGCGTCGATCGGCAGGATCGCCATCTTGTCCTCGATGAAATCGCCGAGATGCGAATCCTCCTCGTCGCCGACCGGCGTTTCGAGCGAAATCGGCTCCTTGGCGATCTTCAGCACCTTGCGCACTTTTTCCAGCGGCATGGCGAGCTTTTCCGCCAGTTCCTCCGGCGTCGGCTCGCGGCCGATCTCGTGCAGCATCTGGCGCGAGGTGCGCACGATCTTGTTGATCGTCTCGATCATGTGCACCGGAATGCGGATGGTGCGCGCCTGGTCGGCGATCGAGCGGGTGATCGCTTGCCGGATCCACCACGTCGCGTAAGTCGAGAACTTATAGCCGCGGCGGTATTCGAATTTGTCGACCGCCTTCATCAGGCCGATATTGCCTTCCTGGATCAGATCGAGGAACTGCAGGCCGCGATTGGTGTATTTCTTGGCGATGGAAATGACGAGGCGCAGATTGGCCTCGACCATTTCCTTCTTGGCGATCGCGGCTTCGCGCTCGCCCTTCTGCACCTGATTGACGATCTTGCGGAATTCGAGGATCGAAATCGCCGTTTCGGTGGCGAGGTTCTGGATCTCGGCGCGCAGGTCGCGGATCGCGTCCTTTTCGTTCTTGGTGAATTCCTTCCAGCCGCGCGAGGTCAGATTGCCGATCGAGCGCGTCCAGTTGGGATCGAGTTCCGAGCCCTGGTATTCCTTCAGGAATTCCTCGCGGCGCACACCATAGCTTTCGGCCAGCCGCAACAGCTTGCCTTCGTTCTGCACAAGGCGCTTGTTGATGTCGTAGAGCTGCTCGACCAACGCCTCGATGCGCGCCGTGTTCAAGGATAGCGACTTCACCGCCTTGATCAGCTGGTCCTTCAGCTCCTTCAGCCGGCGGTCCTGGCTGGGCGACAGCGTTCCGGCGGCCGCCAGCCGGTTCTCGACCTGCTGGTCCTGCAGCTTGCGCAACTTCTTGTAGGTGTCGGCGATGACGTCGAGCGTCTCCATCACCTGCGGACGCAGTTCCGCTTCCATCGCCGCCAGCGACAGGCTCGCTTCGTCCTCGTCTTCTTCGTCGTCGTCGGTCAGACCGCGCGTGTCGCCGCCGACATTGGTGATGTCGTCCTCGTCCTCGCGCGAACGGCGCGGCTTTTCCTCGGTCTTGGCTTCCTCGATCCGCTCGACCACCGGCGCCTGCTTGGCCTCCGGTCCGGCATAGGT
>NZ_RZSW01000897.1:0-1660 GCF_003997375.1 Mesorhizobium sp. M5C.F.Ca.IN.020.29.1.1
ACCTTCAACCTCAACGGTCAGGTTGTCGGCATCAACACCGCGATCTTCTCGCCGTCCGGCGGCAGCGTGGGCATTGCCTTCGACATTCCCGCCTCGACGGCCAAACAGGTCGTGCAGGATCTGATGAAGGACGGCACCGTCCAGCGCGGCTGGCTTGGCGTCGAGATCCAGCCGGTCACCTCAGAAATCGCCGAATCGCTCGGGCTGAAGTCCGATAAGGGTGCGCTCGTTTCCAGCGCGCAAGAGGATGGTCCCGGCAAGAAGGCCGGCATCACCGCCGGTGACGTCATCACTCAGGTGGACGGCAAGGACGTCGCTTCGCCGAAGGAACTCGCCCGTCTGATCGGCGCCTACCAGCCCGGCAAGCCCGTCGACGTCACGCTGTGGCGTGACGGCAGGAGTGAGACCGTCAAGGTCGATCTCGGCACGTTGCCTTCGAGCGACAAGCAGGCTTCGGCCGACCAGCAGCCTTCCGCCCCGGCAAAGGCCGATACGCTGGCCGATCTCGGTCTCACCGTCAGCGGGTCCGACGATGGCAAAGGGCTTGTGGTAACCGATGTCGATCCCGACAGCGATGCCGCCGATCGCGGCATCCAGCCCGGCGACGTCATCACCTCGGTCAATTCGACGGAGGTCAATGGCACCGACGACGTCGCCAAGGCCATGGCCGATGCGGTGAAGTCGGGCCGCAAGGCGGTGCTGATGCAGATCACCCGCGACGATAGCAACCGCTTCGTCGCGCTGCCTGTCGCCAAGGGCTGACGTCCAAACTTTTCCGGTGCGGCGGTTTCAAACACCCCCGAGCCGCCGCACGGGAAAGCACGGGGCTTGAATACATTAGTTAGTCAGTCATCGTGTTCCGCCCCAGCGGCAGCGGGCGATGGAAGCCCGCTGCCGCTCGAACAAAGTTTGACGGCATGTCAAACAACAAAGCAGGTCGCCCAAAAGCCCGCCTCGGGCTTGATCCGGGGGTGCCGGCGGCTCGGCGTCAGCGACATTCCAAAACAAAGACTTACTGCGTATCCTTGAATCACTTTGTTCGCGAAACGCCCTGATGAAGGCCACGATACATATGCCGGCCACTCAATCTTCCAGCGAAATCGCGTATAACGGTCCCATGAAGATTCTCGTCATAGAAGACGATCGCGAAGCGGCCGATTACCTCCAGAAAGCCTTTACCGAGGCCGGACACACCGCGCATGTCGCCGGCGACGGCGAAACCGGCTTCGCGCTCGCTGACTCCGGCGACTATGACGTGATGGTCGTCGACCGCATGCTGCCGCGCCGCGACGGCCTGTCGGTCATCGCCGGTCTGAGATCCAGGGGCAACACGACGCCGGTGCTGATCCTGTCGGCGCTCGGCGAAGTCGACGACCGGGTCACCGGCTTGCGCGCCGGTGGCGACGACTATCTGACCAAGCCCTATGCCTTTTCCGAGCTTCTGGCCCGGGTCGAGGTGCTGAACCGGCGCGCCAGCGCCAGGGAAGCCGAAACCCTCTACCGGGTCGGCGATCTCGAGCTCGACAGGCTCTCTCATTCGGTGCGACGCGCGGCGCGCGAAATCACGCTGCAGCCGCGCGAGTTCCGCCTGCTGGAATATCTGATGCGCCATGCCGGCCAGGTGGTGACGCGCACCATGCTGCTGGAAAATGTCTGGGAC
>NZ_RZSW01000898.1:0-1659 GCF_003997375.1 Mesorhizobium sp. M5C.F.Ca.IN.020.29.1.1
TTTGGCACTCACACCCAGGGCGAGATGCGGCACCAATCGGTATGCCGCCTCGAACACCCCCCGCTGGCGTCGTTGATGTAGATCAACGCCGCCACCGCTGTTCTGCCGCTAGAATGATCCAATGCAATAACCGATGAGATGGAGGTTAATCCGATGCTTACTCCGATTTGGCGCAAGACCTTCGCCGCGGGGCTGATGCTCGCAGTTGCAGCAATGCCTGCCGTAGCCAGTGCTGAGGAAAACGATGCTGACTCTGGTTGGTGGCCCCGGTGGGGCATGGGCCGAATGATGATGGGCCAATGGGGCATGAGCGGGCCAATGGGCGGCTATGATTCAGGCGAGATGCTCGATCGAATCAATGGACGCCTTGCCTTCCTGAAGACGGAACTGAAGATCACCGACGAGCAGGCGCCATCCTGGAACGAGCTTGCTGTTGTGGTCCGCACGACAGCCGAGGCACACAACGAGTTGATGCGTGGCATGGTCAAGGAATTCCATGAAGGCGACTTCCTGGAAAAGCCTTTGCCGGAGCGGCTCGCTTACCAGCAAACGCATCTCGAAGCGCGCCTCGGACAGGTGAAATCGGTCCGGGCAGCAGTCGACAAATTGTACGCAATATTGAGCGACGAACAGAAGAAATCAGCCGACGAGATTATTCTGCCGATGATGGGGCTGGGCATGGGTCGCAAAAGCGGCTTCGGTCCTGGAATGATGTTGAGATAGTGTCCATTCGCTTGGAAATTCTGCGCGCGAAGTCTGACGGGGACGATTTGTGGAGGGCTTGAAAGCATGTTTCGGGTTCGGCTTCTTGGCTCAATATCCGTGCTCGTAACGCTCGGGATAAGCCAGGCAACCGGCGCAACCATCCTTCCAACACAGGTCGTTTACAGCAATTGGACCGAAGAGACCGAAGAGGCCAGGATCTGCGAGATCATTCTCGATGTCAGTAACCCGCCGTCGCGGGAAGTCGTCAAATTCATCATGCTTGCCGGTTACAACAAGTTCGACAGCGAAGTCTTGGCCGGCTTTCTCATGGCGGCGGCAGATATCATGACGATCGACAAATTCGAGATTGTGCAGATTTCGGATGCTGCCTTCAATTCCGGGGCATTCAGTTCCCTAGGACAGTTGGGCTATGAAATCTATGATGACGGCACGGTGATGGCGACGACAGATGACCCTCAAATCGCCACGCCATTCATCAGCGCAGTGCTCGCTGGCGATTATGAGTTGAGTTTTTCCCGACCAGAACCAGGCGCCGGTGCACGGACCTACAAGATCATCCCTGCCCCGCCGGACGCTGTAACGAGCAATTTCATTGATTGCATGGGCCGCGTTGAGGCTCAATCGAAGCTCGCTCGATTGTCCGCGTCGGCAAAAAGAAGCCCGCTGCCGGAGTGAGTAGGCAGCGGGCTCAACACCACGATGGATCAGGGAGGAGGAATCCATCGCTCGCCCATGCCAAGGGAAAGCATGCGGCACATCATAAATAGGAAAATGATCCTAGAACTCAAGCGCAACAAAGTCGACTTTTGAAATGTCTCTCAGCATGGCGCTGTCGCCCTTCTTGCCGGACCAAATTGCGTATTTCCATCATCCGTAGACTGTTGTGGTCGAATTCTGAGGCATTTAGCGCCATCGGATAAATTGATCCGGCTC
>NZ_RZSW01000899.1:0-1658 GCF_003997375.1 Mesorhizobium sp. M5C.F.Ca.IN.020.29.1.1
GCTCACGATCGCTCTCCCAATTGTTCCTTAAGGGCAATCATAGTCAGCGCCGCACGCGCGGCAAAGCCGCCCTTGTCGCCTTCCGAGCGTTTGGCCCGCGTCCAGGCCTGTTCGTCATTTTCGGTGGTCAGGATGCCGTTGCCGATGCAGACCGCTTCCTGCACGGACAAGTCCATTAGGGCGCGGCTCGATTCATTGGCGACGATGTCGAAATGATAGGTGTCACCGCGCACGATGGTACCAAGGGCGACAAAACCGTCATAGCTCGGCCCGCCTTCGGCCGCGCCGTCAAGCGCGAAGGAAATCACCGCGGGAACCTCGAGCGAGCCCGGGACGGTGACGACATCGTATGTCGCGCCCGCTTCCTCGAGCGCGCTTGTCGCGCCTTCGAGCAGCGCATCGGCAAGATCGTCATGGAAGCGTGCCTCGATGATAAGAAGGTGGGCCTTCTTCTTCGGGCGAATGAACGCTTTGCCGTGTTGGGATGTGCCAGCCATAGATGTCTCCGGGATCGCCGGTGACTTAGGCCGAAGCCGGTTTGATCGCAAGCAGAAGATTGGTGGAGATGCGGGAGGTCTGCCGAAACTATTTTATTTCCCGGCGCGGCGTCTGACGCGGATTCCTGGGATCAAGGCTCAAAGCCCAGGCCTGCACGACATGGTGGTCAATCACATTACCGGCGTCAACATCAGCTAACGCTTCGCGCGTCAGTTGCTCTTCCTGTCTGGAAGTCCTTCTGCCCTCAATCATCAAAGCCCCACTTTCGCGGCCTCGGCCAATCGCGCCGCGTAGCGAGCCATGGTGTCGATCTCAAGGTTGACCCGGTCGCCGACCTGGCGTTCGCCCCAGGTGGTCACCGTCAGCGAGTGATGGATCAGAAGCACGTCGAAGCGCGTGCCCTCAACCTTGTTGACGGTGAGCGAGGTACCGTCGAGCGCGACCGAACCCTTGGGCGCGATAAATTTGGCCAGGTCGCGCGGCGCTTCCAGCGTGAAGCGCACAGCATCGCCCTCGTCCTTGCGTTCGATGATCTCGGCCGTGCCGTCGACATGGCCTGAAACGATGTGGCCACCAAGCTCGTCGCCGATCTTCAGCGCCCGCTCCAGATTGATTCTCGTGCCGGATTTCCAGCCCATGGCCGTAGTCAGCCTGAGCGCCTCTTCCCAGGCCTCGACCTCGAACCAGCGCGCATTGGCGCCGCTTTCCGGCAAGGCCGTCACCGTCAGGCAGACGCCGCCACAACAAATCGAAGCACCGATGGCGATGGTCTGCGGGTCATAGGCGGTGTCGATGCGAAGGCCGACGCCCTCTCTCAACGGCTTCACCGCAGCGACGGTGCCGACATCGGTGACAATCCCGGTAAACATCAGATGTCCCTTATCCACTCCGCGTAGCTGTCTTCGCCGAAACGCATGTCGCGCAATTTGCGAAATCCTGCCGGGATATGGTTGGCGTCGATGGGCGATACAATGCCGCTCCTGCCGATCGGCTCCTGCCCCTGGAACAGCACGATGCGGTCGACCAGCCCTTCGGCGAGGAAGGCCTTGGCCACCTTGGCGCCGCCCTCGACCAGCACGCTCGCCATCCCAAGCGCCGCCAGATCCTCGAGCAGTTCCGGCAACGCTATATCGCCTTCATACGTCTCGGTGCCGATGAAG
>NZ_RZSW01000089.1:0-15540 GCF_003997375.1 Mesorhizobium sp. M5C.F.Ca.IN.020.29.1.1
CAGGTCTCCTTCACCAACAAATATTATACCACGCCGCTTTCGCTGGTGGCGTTGAAGGACAGCGATATTGCCTCGACCGAACCCGCCGCACTCGCCGGCAAGACAGTCGGCGCTCAGGCTTCGACCACCCAGGCCGACTATGCCCAGGACGTCTATAGCAAAGCCGGCGCCGAGGCGAAGCTCTATCCGACCCAGGAGGAGGCGGTCGCCGACCTGATGAACGGCCGTCTCGATGCCGTCCTTTCAGACAAATTCGTGCTGATGGACTGGATGAAGAAGTCGAGCGACGGCTGCTGCAAGATGGTCGGCGACGTCAGGGGCACCGAGACCGAAGCCGGTATCGCCGTGCGCCAGGAAGACAATGCGCTGCGCGAGAAGCTCAACGCCGCGATCGATGCGATCGTCGCAGATGGCACCTACAAGAAGATCCAGGCCAAATATTTCGATTTCGATATTTATTGAGGCTGCCAATCTCCCCCCTTGAGGGGGAGATGGCCGGCAGGCCAGAGGAGTCGCTGCGCGTAAAGTGCCAACGCCGTTCCGCCACGGGAGACGGCGTTCGCGCTTTATGTGAGACGACCCCCTCTGTCACCTTCGGCGACATCTCTCCCTCAAGGGAGATCACACAATCAAAGCGCCTTCACCGCCACCGTCACCGGTTGCTCGATTTCAAGCGGGTTGCGCAGCGGCAGGCCAAAATCCTTGGCCTCGATCTCGAACACGTCGCCGGCTTCGGTCCTGATGCCGTCGGCGAAGGACAGTGTCGCCGTGCCGAACATGTGCACATGAACGTCGCCCGGCTGGCGGAAGGCCGAATATTTGAAGTGGTGATGTTCGAGATTGGCGATGGTGTGCGACATGTTCGCCTCGCCCGACAGGAACGGCTTTTCCCACAGCAGCTTGCCGTCGCGGAGGATGCGCGAGGTACCCCTGACGTCGGAGGGCAGGTCGCCGATCAGGATTTCCGGCCCGAACGAAGCGTTGCGCAGCTTGGAATGCGCGAGGAAAAGATAGTTCACGCGCTCGGTGATATGGTCGGAAAACTCGTTTGACAGTGTGAAGCCGACGCGGAACGGGACGCCGTCGTCGCCGATGACATAGATGCCGGCGACTTCCGGCTCCTCGCCTGCATCCTGGGCGAAAGCGGGCGACAGAAGTGCCGCACCGGGCGCCACCGCCATGGTGCCGTTGCCCTTGTAGAACCATTCTGGCTGCACGCCCGTCTGGCCCTTGGCGGGCTTGCCGCCCTCCAGCCCCATGCGGAACATCTTCATGGAATCGGTGAGCTGCTCTTCGCGATCGGCATCGAGTTTCTTGTGCATGGCATCGCGGGTCGCGGCGGAGCCGAGATGCGTCAGCCCGGTGCCGGTGAGATGAAGATGCGCCGGGTCGGGATGGTTGATCGGCGACAACAGCCGCCCCTTCTTGTATGCGGCATCGAGGTCGACCGCTTCACCGAAGCCTTTGCGCTCGATGAGGGCGACAAGTCCGGTGCCGGTGCGCGCGGCCTCCATCGCCAGCGAATAGACGCTGCGGGCGCCGTTGATGATCCGGGTCTTGCCGCCGTTGCGGGCAATGACGCGGATGGTCTCTGCCTCGTCGAGGATCTGGGAGATCAGCATGATGTACCCTCTCTCAATTGCCTGTGGCCTAGCTGCCGGGTTGGCAAACCTTGACCAGCGCGGCTCGGATGGCATCCGCGCCACTGGTGAACTCTTCGTCCGGATTGCGCTCGCGGGCCCGGTCCCCTTGGGGGACTTCTTTGCGCCGCCCGGCAGCGCCGCGATGTGACCCGTGCCTCCTAAAAGCGCGCCGCGTTTGAAACGCGGCCCGCTTTAATCCTTGTTGTCATGCATGCCGTTGTCCCAACACGCTGCACACGTTTGGCGACATGCATGAGTCCCTCGCCCTCAAGCCTTGTTCTTGTTGTAGACGTCGAAGACCACGGCGCCGAGCAGCACCAGGCCCTTGACCACCTGTTGCCAATCGACATTGACGCCCATGATCGACATGCCGTTGTTCATGACGCCCATGATGAAACCGCCCACCACCGCGCCTATAACTTGACCGACGCCGCCCATCGCCGAAGCGCCGCCGATGAACACAGCGGCGATGACGTCGAGCTCGCTGCCGAGGCCGGCCGCCGGCACCGCCTGGCCAAGGCGCGCCGCAATGATCAGCCCGCCGAGCGCCGAGAGCACGCCCATATTGATGAACACCATCAGGGTCAGCCGCTCGGTCTTGATACCCGATAGCTGAGCCGCCTTGGCATTGCCGCCCATTGCGTAGATACGGCGGCCGACCGTCATGCGTTTGGTGACGAAGACGAACAGCGCGATCAGCACGCCCATCACTACGAGAACGATTGGCAGACCTCTGTAGGTGGCGAACTGGTAGACCAGAAAAAGCGCCAGAGCGCTGGTCACCAGGGTCTTGACGACGAACAGCGTGAAGGGTTCGGCTTCGTAGCCATGCCGCTCGCGGCTGCGCCGTGCCCTGAGCCCGAAATAGGCATAGGCGAGCACGGCAACGAGGCCGATCACGATCGTCGTCATGTGCAGCGTCAGCCCGCTGCCGACGATGGTCTTGCCGGCGGCGTTCACGACCGGCGGGATCAGCGTCAACGGGCCGATCACGTCCGGGATGAAGCCGGAACTGAGCGCCTTGAAGCCGGCTGGAAGCGGCCCCACGGAGGACCCGCCACCCAGCAGCGCTTGGCAGATGCCGCGGAAGATCAGCATCCCCGCCAGCGTGACGATGAAGCTCGGTATTCGGTGATAGGCGATCCAGTAGCCTTGTCCCGCGCCGATCGCGCCGCCGATGATCAGGCAGATGATCGACACCACCAGCGGATTGCTGAAAGGGCCGAGCGGCCAGATGACCATCATCATCGCCGCTAGCGCGCCGATGAAACCGGCGACGGACCCGACGCTGAGATCGATATGGCCGGAGACGATCACCAGCAGCATGCCCAGCGCCATCACGATGATGAAGCTGTTCTGCTGCACCAGGTTACTCAAGTTCACCGGCTTGAACAGCGTTCCGGACGTCGTGTACTGGAAGAATACCATGATGGCGATAAGCGCCAGGATTAGGCCGTATTCGCGCAGGTTGGTGACCAGCGCCGAGACGGCAACGCGCGGCCCCTGCTGCACATCTTCGGCGACGCCGCTTTTCGGGACGGGAGCGCTTTCGGTGCTCATGATGCTTTTCCTTCTCCGCGAACGATGACGCGCATGATCTTTTCCTGGCTGGCGTCGCTCGCCGCCATTTCGCCGACAATACGTCCTTCGTTCATGACATAGATGCGGTCGGTGATGCCGAGCAGTTCGGGCATCTCCGACGAGATGACGATGATCGCCTTACCCTCCGAGGCGAGACGCGCGATGATCGTGTAGATTTCATACTTGGCGCCGACGTCGATGCCGCGCGTCGGCTCGTCGAGGATCAGCACCTCCGGATTGGCGAACAGCCACTTCGACAGCACCACCTTCTGTTGATTGCCGCCCGATAGATTGCCGGTCATCTGATAAACGCTGGACGAGCGGATGTTGGTTTTGGCCTTGTAGGCGTTGGCGACGGCCAGCTCGCGCATGTCGTCGATCACGCTATGGCGCGACACGCCGGGAAGATTGGCCAGCGTGATGTTGTGCTTGATATGATCGATCAGGTTGAGACCGTAGGTCTTGCGGTCCTCGGTGACGTAAGCGATGCCGTGTTCCACGGCCTTGCTGACAGAGGAGACATCGATGGGCTTGCCCTTGAGCAGCACCTCGCCCGTGATGCGGCGGCCATAGGAGCGGCCGAACAGGCTCATCGCGAATTCGGTGCGTCCGGCGCCCATCAGCCCGGCGATACCCACCACCTCGCCCTTGCGGACGTCGATGTCGATGCCTTTGATCACTTGCCGCTCGGCATGGATCGGGTGATAGACCGACCAGTTCCTCACCTGGAGCACGATCTCACCGATCTCGGGCTCGCGCGACGGATAACGGTCGTCTAGCGAGCGGCCGACCATCGAGGTGATGATGCGGTCTTCCGAAATGTCTTTCTTGGCCAGCGTCTCGATGGTCCGCCCGTCGCGGATGATCGTCACCTTGTCGGCGACCCGGTTGACCTCGTTGAGCTTGTGCGAGATCAGGATCGAGGTGATGCCATGCCGCTTGAATTCCAGAAGCAGGTCGAGCAGCGCCTGGCTGTCCTTTTCGGACAGGCTCGCCGTCGGTTCGTCGAGGATCAGCAGCTGCACTTCCTTGCTGAGCGCCTTGGCGATCTCGACCAGTTGCTGCTTGCCGACGCCGATATTGGTGATCAGCGTCTTGGGGTCTTCCTTAAGGCCCACCTTCTTGAGCAGAGCGCTGGTGCGCGTCTCGTTGGCGTTCCAGTCGATGACACCGTATCTGGCATGCTCGTTGCCGAGAAAGATGTTTTCGGCGATCGACAGCATCGGAACCAGCGCGAGTTCCTGGTGGATGATGACGATGCCCCGGCGCTCGCTGTCGTGAATGCCCTTGAAATGGCACTCATCGCCGCGATAGATGATTTCGCCGTCATAAGTGCCGGATGGATACACGCCCGACAGCACCTTCATCAACGTCGACTTGCCGGCGCCGTTCTCGCCGACAACGGCGTGAATCTCGCCTTCCTCGACGCTTAGGTTGACATTCGACAGCGCCTTGACGCCGGGAAACGTCTTGGTGATGTCACGCATCTCCAAAATCGTCGAGGCCATCAGGAATACCACTCCTCCGAGGTCCCGAAACAATACCGGGGTCGCTCGCTAACGAAAAGGGGCCCTGCGTTACGCAGGACCCCGGGTTTACAACTGCCGTTACTTCAGCTCTTCGGCCTTGATGTAGCCGGAATCGACCACCAGGGCCTGGTAGTTCGACTTGTCTACCTCATGCGGCGTCAGCAGGATCGAGGGGACGACCTTGACGTCGTTGTTGTAGGTCGTGGTGTCGAGGCCTTCCGGCTTGCCGCCCGAGAGCACCTTGTCGACGAGCTCGACCGTCGCCTTGGCGAGTTCGCGGGTGTCCTTGAACACCGTCGAGTACTGCTCGCCGGCGATGATCGCCTTGACCGAAGCGGTTTCGGCGTCCTGGCCGGTGACAATTGGCCAGGGCTGATCGGCCGTGCCGTAACCGACTGCGCGCAACGAGGCGATGATGCCGCGCGACAGACCGTCATACGGCGAGAGCACGCCATCGACGCGGCTGCCATCCGAGTAGTTGGCGGACAGCAGATTGTCCATGCGGGCCTGGGCGGTCGCCGCCAGCCAGCGAAGCGTGCCGACCTTGTCCATACCCATCTGGCCGGACTTCACCACGAGGGTCTTGTCGTCGATCAGTGGCTGCAGAACGGACATCGCGCCGTCGTAGAAGAAGAAGGCGTTGTTGTCGTCCGGCGAACCGCCGAACAGCTCGATGTTGAATGGACCCTTGTTTTCCGGATAGCCAAGGCCCTTGAGCAGCGATTTGGCCTGAATGACGCCGACGCCGAAATTGTCGAACGTGGTGTAGTAGTCGACATTCGGGGTCTTCTTGATCAGCCGGTCATAGGCGACGACGACGACGCCGGCGTCAGCCGCCTTCTGCAGCGCGTCCGACATCGTGGTGCCGTCGATCGAGGCGATGATCAGTGCCTTCGGGCCCTTGGTGATTTCGTTTTCCAGTTGGCTGAGCTGATTGGGGATATCGTCCTGCGCATACTGCAGATCGACAGTGTAGCCCAGGGCCTCGAGCTGGGACTTGACGGCGTCGCCGTCGTTGATCCAGCGCTGCGAGGTCTTGGTGGGCATCAGCACGCCGATGAGGCCTTCGCCTGCCTGCGCCGGGACCGTCATGGCCGCGATGCTAAGGGCCGCGACGGCGGCCAGTGTCTTGATGATCTTCACATTAACTCTCCCTTGTTGATGGACGCGCACCCTGGGTTTCGTGGGCCGCGCGATCGTGCAGGGGCGCCAAAACGCGCCGCTGCCGCCATATCGATCTCCGGTGTCCTCCCAATCGGCCCTGAGACTCTGGTTCCAGTCGATCCGATTTTCTCGCTGGCGACGGTCAAGCCTCAGGACGCGCAAAGGGTGTGGCTCTTTGCCATAACTGTCAAATGCGATCTTTGATGGTTGCTATACCGAAACTGATATATTGAAAGCCGACGAAGACCTGGCCGGATTGCCGGCCGGCGATGAGTGGGGAGCAAACAAAGACCATGGCAGCGCTGCGGAATTCTGGTGGACTTTCAGCCAGTTACGAAGAACCCCCTGGCGACGGAGAAACCCTGCTGCGCAGCGGCCTCAGCCTGCGCCACATGCGTATGATCGCAGCCCTCGATGACCATGGCCGGGTCAGCGCGGCAGCCCAGGTCATGAACATTTCGCAGCCCGCCGCCTCGCGCATGATCGCCGAGATGGAGGCGGTGCTCGATGTCAAGCTGTGCGAAAGGCTGCCGCGCGGCATCACGCTAACGCCCTATGGCAAGGCATTGGCGAGGCGCGCACGTTCGATCCTGCTTGAGATGCGTGAAGTCGACCGCGAGATATCCGAGCTCAAGGCGGGCAAGGGCGGCTCGGTATTCCTCGGCGCGGTGACGGCCCCTGCGATCGAGCTCGCCGTGCCGGCGATCCGCGAAATCCGGCGCATCTATCCGCGCATCGAGATCACCATGCAGGTCGAGACCTCCAATGTGCTGGCGCGCGAGCTGATCGCCACGCGTCACGATTTCATCATCGCGCGCATCCCCGACGATCTCAATCCACGGCTGTTCGAGGCCCGCGTCATCGGTGTCGAAAAAGCCTGCCTGATCGTGCGCCGCGGCCACGCGCTTGCTAAGGGCAAAGCCGTGCGGCTGGAGGAGACCGCCGCCTACGACTGGGTTTTCCAGTCGGGCGGCTCGCCGTTGCGCCAGGCGATGGAAAGCAATTTCCTGAACCGCAACATCGCGCTACCGGACCGCATCCTCAACACCAGCTCGCTGCTGCTGACCCTGGTCATGGTCGCGCAGTCGGACGCCATCGCGCCGGTGTCGATCCAGGTGGCGAAATTCATCCAGAACCCCGAGGGGCTGGCCGGCGCCATCGACGTCGTCCAGACCGAATTCGACATCGAGGTCAGGCCTTACAGTCTGATCACCGTAAAAAATCGCGTGCTGTCGCCGGCGGCCAAGATGCTGCACGACTTTATTTTAAGAGAGGTCGGCTGACGGCGTTAAATCAAGCAATCCATCGCCAATCCTTGGACAGCTATCGCAGCTACACGGCGCTTCGTCATGTCGCTTCAATTCAGAATATCGCTGGAGCGAAGGAACCACACAGGGCAGTGCCGCGTCATAGAGGCGGGCTCTTGTTGCAGTCCCAGCGAGGCTATCGATGATCAGGTTTCTCCTCGTCTTAGCCGCGACGCTTGCCCTGGCATGCGGCGGGACGGGGGCAGCCAAGCTGGACCTAACCACCGTCAATCAGGCCCCGTTCGCCGCCGGAGAACCGAAGGGTGTCGATCCGACCGTGCTGAAGGCGCAGATTCTCTTGGATCGCGCCCGCTTTTCGCCTGGGCTGATTGACGGTAGCCTTTCAGCGAACTTCGCCAAGGCAGTCGGCGCCTTTCAGGCGGCGAACGGACTCCCTCCCGATGGCAAGCTCACCCCGCAGACCTGGAGCAAGCTCATGGCAACCTCCACCGACCCGGTGCTGGTCACCTATGAGGTAACGCGCAAGGATGTGCGCGGACCCTTCACCAGGCGTATTCCGGCTCGCATGGAGAGGATGGCCCGTCTGCGGCGGCTCGGCTATCGCACTGCGGCGGAGAGGCTGGCGGAGCGCTTCCATATCAGCGAACAGTTGCTCAGGATGCTCAATCCGGGCATCGGCTTCAGGAAGGCCGGCACGACCTTGGTGGTGCCTGATATTGGCCGGGGCGATCCTCCCGCTGGCGTTGCCGGCATTGAGGTCGACAAGGGCGCTCGCCTAGTGCGCGTGCTCGACCCTTCCGGCAAATGGCTCGCAGTCTACCCGGCCTCGATTGGAAGCGATGAAAACCCGGCGCCAAGCGGCATGGCGGAGGTCAAGCGCGTGGTGCGCAACCCAACCTATCACTATGATCCGGACTTCGCTTTCAAGGGAGTCAAGACCAAGCGGCCCTTCACCATCGCTGCCGGGCCGAACAATCCGGTGGGATCGGTCTGGATCGATCTCTCCATCGAAAGCTACGGCATCCACGGCACGCCCGAACCGGGCAAGATCGGCACGACCTTCTCACATGGCTGCATCCGACTGACCAACTGGGATGCCGAAGATCTCGGCTCGATGGTGCAGCCGGGCACGAAAGTCGAATTCAAGAACGAGACCGCCCACACCGTCGACGAGCTTGCTCCGTAGCAAAGCGGATTGGCCAGCAGACCTGTTCCGCAGGCCATTCCTGAGGAAAGTCGCAGAGAATTTGTGGACCTCCGACATCCCAAGTCGAAAGGGATCGGGTCGGGAGTTCCAGATCCATTGAACATCAGAGTCCTATGGACCAGGCCCGTCATTCAGGCCGGTGGCGATGCCATCAGGCGGTAGAAGACCCGTCCGACGAGCCCGGCAAACGATCGCGAACGGCTTCCTCGGTTCGCTTTGCGGTCGATTCCACAACTTTGCCGACCTTGCCTGCTAACGTGTCGGTATCTCCACCCGAGCCTTGCCGGTCGGCCTCTTCCTTGACCGTTTCGTAGGCCTCGGCGGCAACTTGCTTTGCTTGCTCCAGGCCCGTTTCGAAAACCTTCGCCGCGCTGTCGCGAATTTTGTCGCGATAGGCGCCAAGTTGCTCGTCCTCTGTGGCTGTGTGGGGCAGCATCACCCCGATGGCAGTGCCCAGCGCAAGGCCGACTACGGCGATAGCCAACGGCTCGCGCTCGAAGAGGTCTTGTGCCGATTGGCGCGTCCGAGCCGCTATCTCGCTGGCGCTTGAGCCGAGCTGGCCGGCGGTGTTTGCCATCCTCTCCTTGGCGCCCGTTGCTGCGTTTGCTGCAGCTTCGGCGGCGCTACTTGCTGCTGATGTAACCGAACCGGCGGTCTCTGAGAGCATCGCCCCGATTCCGGACCCTTCGCTACCCTCGCTAAAATCATCGCCGCGCAGATCGGAGAAAGCGTCAGAAGCCGTGCCTCTCCGATAGCCAGCGGCAGCTGAGTTGGTTGCCGACGGGCCGTTGCCGAGCATCAGCCAGGCCAGGCCGGCTCCAATCAATGTCAGCGGCAACGGGTTGTCCCTGACCTGCGACTTGAGGTTGCCAAGCATGGCGGATCCCTCGCCGCCGGCGAACATTCCGGTAAATTCGTCGATCAACTGACCCGGTGTCATCTTGCTGCGGATCGAATCGGCGGTGTCTGCTACTTTCGCCCGGGCGATGTCGGCATCGCGCTCGAGCTCGGCTGCGGATTTGTCGCTCATCTTATTTGATCCTTGATCACGCGCGCGTCGCGCTTGAGTTGGTCTTGTGTGCGATCGGGCGTCAGCTCGGAAGGAGCCATGCTTTTCGTGCCAGAGCGCAAGAGAATGATTCCCAGTACCGCGACGACGATCCCGACCAGCAGCGAGGACCATCCCGCTCCCAGGCCGGCACTCGCCAGGGCGATTACGAGTGCTTGCAAAAGCACCATCAAGGCCGCGAGAAGGCATATGGCACCGGCCAGAACCTCGGCTGCGCCTGCGCCGGCCTTGCTGATTTTTTCCGACATTTCGGCCCGCAACAGCCTACTTTCGGTTTGAAGCAGGGTTGTGACCTGCTGTGCCAGATCGCTGACGAGGGTTGCGAGGCCGCGACTTTCCTGATTGTTGGTCATGGGTTCCGCTCCAGGCTTGCGCCGGCCCAGTCGTCACCGGCCAAATCTTCACCGGCCAAGTCATCGCCGGCCCTGTCGCCCCTAGGCTGGTTGAAGCGGGGCGGCGTAGTGTCAGGTGCCTCTGCCGATCGCGTAGCAGACTCATCCGAGTTCGAAACCGTCTGTGAACCCCCGTCTGTCTGCGATCGACGCTGTGTCTCGGTCCGGGCAGATGGTGGCGAGCTCTTGATAAACCGCCCCAGCGCCAAGCCTGCCAATACTGAACCGGCGATAAGCGCCCCTGAATTTTCGCGGCCGAACGACCGCATCTCGCCAAGAACATCTTCGAATGGTTTGTCCTTCAACGAAGATGAAAGGCGCTCAAGTGAGCCGGCGGCATCGAGGGTGAACTTCGAAGCGGTCCGTTGATCATTATTGGCCAGATGCTCGCTTGCTGCTCGCAATGCTCCGCTAAAGGCCTTTAGGTTGGAGCTGATATCGCGCTGTGTTCCCTCGGCCTTGTCAAACAACGCCTGCTTGGCTTCAGCAGCGTAGTCGCCCGCCTTCCTGGTGAGTTCGTCGCGAGCGTCCTGTAGCGCCTCTGTCGCGGTCTGCGTTTCCTGCTGGAACCGCTCGGACAGTTCGCTTTTGGCTGTTTCGAAATCGGCCGGCTTACGGCCCTGATCGTCTTCGCGCTGCATGGTATTCTCCTAATGGAATCCGAGGAAGGAGAGGATCGCAAGCACGACGACGATAAGGCCGATGAGATAAATGACACTGTTCATGGTGGCAATCTCCTCCATTGCCTAACGAACTTGCCGGGGGCAAACAAGTTCCATCACTTCCAGCTAAATTAGCGATAGTGAAGCAACCGGCGAGCCCGGTGAACTCTCTTGGAAGTTCCCACGCGCCGTGTGCCGAGACGCGGACCCAGCCGGCCGTGCGGAGATTGGCCCGCCTCTGCGCATCGGATTTCAAGGGCTCAGGTTAGGCTAGTATAATAAAGCACCACGTCTAGCTCTCATTAAGGTCAAAGCTCACAGGAAGGTTGTAGTCTATTGCTCGATTGGCAATCATGTTCGCTAGGTCGGAATCAGAGACCGAGCATGCCGGAACAATCTGTTTGAGCGCCTTAACGGCGAGGCCCGTCGATATGAAACTATGGCGCCGCCTGCGAATATTTACGTAATGTTCGATGAGGTTGTCGAGTTCACGCATGTGCAATCCTTCTTTGACGTCAACCGTGTCAATTGAACCCAGCTGTAATCGATCCGGAGCGAGGGCTCATTCACATTGTTTAGTTGACGAGAAATCTTGATGCCGCATTAGCGCGTTGACGCGTCCTGGCCGACGCGGTCACCGAGGTTCATGGAAGAGATTGAGGTAGGTCGTATCAAAGTCGGCCAGTAAGGCCAATCGCTGGAAATCCAGGATAACAATCCTCCTGTCTTTCCAGCTAACCAGGTCCTTCGCACGAAGTTCCTGCAGCGTCCGGTTCACGTGAACTACTGATAGTCCAAGCACGTCGCCCAATTCCGCCTGGGTCAGTGGAATCGCGAACGTCTGGTCAGAGGCCAATCCAACTATCTCTAACCGGACATACAACTCGCAGATTATATGTGCGAGATGCTGTTTGGCGGAGCGACGCCCGAGGCAGGTTATCCAAGTCCTTTGGATTGAGGCATCGATAGTCGTCGAAAGCCAGAGCATCCGGGTGAGATGTGGACTTCCACCCATTGCTGTGAGCAGGTCTTTGTGTCGAATGAAAACAACATCGCACGAACCCAGCGCGCTCACGCTGTGATCCATCACTTTTAGCAGTAAACTATGCAGATCGACAAAGTCTCCCGGCACGTGAATTGCCGTTATTTGACGCTTTCCTTCCCGAATAGCCTGGTTTCGAACTGCGAAACCATTCGCGAGAAGACAGCTTTCGGCGGGGCGGGAACCCTCCCTGACGATCTCCTCATCATGTCCAAAAGTCACCGGCCGGACTGGAAGAGCCTCAATAAGCGCGACTTCGTCTGGCGGCAAGGCGTCGCGGCGGTCAAGCATGCGAACCAAGAGGTCTTTGCCAAACATCGCGGTCCCCTTTGACTAGAAACGCGGATCAGCATCTTTTGTTGCCGCCTCTTATTAGAATCCCGTTATGTTCTATCCAGTTCATATGTGCCGGCGACCTAGACCCGATCATGTGGGCCCTGTGAGTGCCGGCGCCGGCAGGCTCGACTTCATTCCGCCGATGATGCCTACCTTGGTAGCCAAGCCGCCCCAAGGTGACGACTGGTTTTACGAGGCCAAGTTCGACGTCTACCGCTCGCAGCTCATCAGCAACCTCAATGCCTATAGGGCAAGGTGGAGCGGGTAGCGGGAATCGAACCCGCGCGTTCAGCTTGGGAAGCTGACAAGCTACCATTACATCATACCCGCGCAGCAGCCTCGTTACCACGCAAGCCGGCGTTCGGGCAATCGTTAAGCGTGCACTCGTGCCTTCCAGCCATCCGACTGTTACTCCGTCATGGCAAGGGCGCCGGCGTTGCAACATAAGTTGGCGAGCAGACAATCCGGCCAACCCGCCATGCGGAGCAACTGGGAGTCAGCGACCCGCCTTGATGCCAGCGCGGCAAGTGCGTATTTCTGGACCTGTGCCCGAATCGGGGCAACCGAATCTGGAGATCCGCCTTGTCCGCACTGACGCGCTTTCTCGGCGATTCGCCGCTCCGGGTGTTCCTGAAGCTGCTGGTGGTATCGTTCCTCGTCGGCCTAGTCATGAACGCATTCGGCTGGTCGCCGATGGATGTGCTCTACGGTGTCCGGAATTTCTTCGTCGATCTCTGGAATCTGGGCTTCCGCGCCATTGACCGTTTTCTCGGCTATATCTTGCTGGGCGCGGCGATTGTCATTCCGGCCTTCATCCTGCTCAGGATCGCCAACTATCGGAAATAGAGCATGACCCCAAGCCGAAGGTCAGTGTAGCAAAAGTGGGCCGGCTTTTGCTCCGCTGACCTGTGGTTCGGCAGGGAAGTCCTAGAAGGTCGTCAGGCGAACCCTGACGCCACTTCGAACAGGATGGAATGGCGCGCGGCGAGGGCCGCCACATCTGTCCAATAGCCGCCGCCGATAACGCCGCAGACCGGGATGCCGAGCGCGCGGAAATGACGGATCACCATGTCGTCGCGGGCGCGCAGCCCCTCGTTCGACAGTGACAACCTGCCAAGCCGGTCCTCGGCATGAACGTCGACCCCAGCATTGTAGAAAACGATGTCCCAGCGCGCCTTGGCGGTGAGTTCCGGCAGGACGCCGCCCAACCTTTCGAGATAGGCCGCATCGCCGGTGCCATCGGGCAGAGCGATGTCGAGGTCGGAAGCGATCTTTCGCGTCGGATAGTTGCGGTCGCCATGCATGGAAAACGTGAACACGCGCCGCTCCTCGCCAACAATATCCGCCGTGCCGTCGCCCTGATGCACGTCGAGATCGACGATCAGGATGTTGCCGGCGGCAGCTTCGGCAAGCAGCACCAGTGAAGCCACGGCAACATCGTTGAAGGTGCAGAAGCCGGCGCCTTGCGCGCGCCGCGCATGATGGCTGCCGCCGGCTGTATTGCAGGCAATGCCGTTCAGCAACGCCAGCCGCGCTGCCAGCACGGTGCCGCCCGTTGCGAGCTGCGCCCTGAGCGAGACGCGCGGGCCCACCGGAAAGCCGATCTCGCGCTCGATTTTTTCAGGCACTTCGCAGGCCAGCACCTGGTCGACATATCCGGCGGCATGGGCAAGCTTCAGCCATGATGCCGGCGCCGGTTCGGGCACGTTGAGAGCGGCGGGGCCGGTCAGTCCGCGCGCGCCCAAGGCTTCCATCAGCAGCTTGTATTTGCTCATGGGGAAGCGATGGTTGACTGTGAAGCCGGCGTCGTAGTCGGGATGATGAACGATCTGCAGGGGCATTTGGGTGGTTTACGGCGGGTGCGCCAGAGGCGGGTTTCGGTTGGCCGTGGCGGGATGAGCGGTTGCGCGGCGTCCGGAATCTGGGCCACATCGGCTGTTCTATCAAGCCACGATGGGGAAGCGGGTCCTGGATCAGGTGTCAGCAGCGGCCAACGGCCGGTCTTTCGTCGTCACCAACCGCTCGGTGCTCGCCATCGCGGTGCCGATGACGCTTGCCTATCTGACGACGCCGCTGCTCGGCATCGTCGACACGGCCGTGGTCGGGCAGTTGGGCGACGCTGCCCTTCTCGGTGGTCTGGCGGCGGGCGCCCTGGTCTTCGACGTCGTCTTCACCTCCTTCAATTTCCTGCGTTCCGGCACCACAGGCCTCGTCGCCCAGGCGCTCGGACGCGGCGACGAACTTGAGGAACAGGCGGTGTTCTGGCGCGCCGTGCTGATCGCGGTCGTCGCCGGCATTGTGCTTGCCGCACTTGCGCCACTGGTCGCCATCGCCGGACAATGGTTCATGAGCGCCGAGGCGCGCGTCAGCGAGGCGATGGCCGTCTATATCCGCATCAGATTGCTCGCCGCACCGTTCTCGCTGATCAACTACGCCATCCTCGGCTATGTGCTGGGGCGCGGCGAGGGCGGGCTGGGACTGATGCTGCAATTGGTGCTGAACGGCATCAACATTGCGCTCTGCATCCTGCTGGGGCTGGAGCTCGGCTGGGGCGTCGCCGGTTTCGCCTGGGCCACCGTCACCGGTGAATTCGTCGCCATGCTGCTTGGCCTGGCGATCATCGGCCGGCGTTTCTGGGCAGCGCCCCGGCTGCCGCGCCATCGCATCCTCGACCTGTCGGCATTCCTGCGCATGATGTCGCTCAACCGTGACATCATGATCCGGTCGTTTTCGCTGCTCGCCGCTTTCGCACTGTTCACTCGCCAGGGCGCGCAATTCGGCACGGTGACGTTGGCCGCCAACGCCGTGCTGATGAACTTCTTCCTCATCGCCGGCTATTTCCTCGACGGTTTCGCCACGGCGGCCGAACAGCTCGCCGGGCGTGCCGTGGGCGCGCGTGCCGCGATGCAATTCCGGCAGGCGGTGCGGCTGACCCTGTTCTGGGGCTTCGGGCTGGCGGCCGCGGCGACGCTCGTCCTTTTGCTGGGCGGTACTGATCTGGTCGCCCTGATCACGACGTCGGAAGACGTTCGCGCCGTTGCCGACAACTATCTGGCCTGGGCGGCGCTCACCGCGCTCAGCGGCGTGCTGGCGTTTCAGATGGATGGCGTCTTCATCGGCGCGACCTGGTCGCGCGACATGCGTAACATGATGCTGTTGTCGTTCCTTGTCTTCAGCGCGGCCTTGCTCATCCTGGCGCCGGCCTTCGGCAATCACGGCCTGTGGGCGGCGCTGCACGTCTTCCTGCTGGTGCGCGGCTTCAGCCTGCTTGCCATTTTGCGCGTTAGGATGCGGACTGCGTTTTAGAGCGGCTTCGGGTTAGAGCGGCTTCGACGCCCATTGATCGAGGCTGGTATCGCGCAACTCGCGCAGCGACTTGAGCCTTTGCATGTCCGCGAACCGGACCATCCCGCCAAGAATGCGGCCCGGTAGTGCCGGCCCAGCATAGATCATGCCGGTGTAGAGCTGGACGAGATCGGCGCCGGCGCGGATCTTTTCCAGCGCCGTCTCAATGGAATCGACGCCGCCGACGCCGATGATGGCGCGGTCCGGGCCAAGCAGTTTGCGCATCTTTGCCAGCATGATGGTCGAGCGCTCGAACAACGGTTTTCCCGAAAGCCCACCGGTCTCGCCGGCAAGATCGGCGC
>NZ_RZSW01000008.1:0-36774 GCF_003997375.1 Mesorhizobium sp. M5C.F.Ca.IN.020.29.1.1
GATCGCCGACAAGGCAGAAAAGTTTGTCGCCGGCCATCGCCGCGAAGCCTCGGGCGATCCGGATTCCCCGGGTATCGGACCGAAAAGTGCGCCGCGGTTTTCGGATAAATCCGATGCTTGAAGTGAAATGAGTCACGTCCGGTGAGCCCGGTCGAGAAACGCTCGGTGACCATTCGCGGCCATCGCACCAGCTATTCGCTCGAAAAGCCGTTTTTCGACGACCTCGTCGCCATCGCGGTCGCGCGCAAACTGACGCTCGCCGCCCTCGTCGCCGAAATCGACGAGGCCCGGCCGCGCGATGCCAACCTGTCCTCGGCGCTCAGGCTCTACGTCTTGGATTGGGCGAAGCGAAAGATGAAACCAGTCTAGGTCGAGCTATCCGCCGCCCAGCGACTTCAGCAGATTGTCGATCGACGAAGGTTCAAGCGTGGGTTTTGGCGCGGATTCTGCCGGCGGCGGGTTGTCATTGGCCGGTGGCTGAGGCACGCGCTCGATTTTCTGCGCCTGCTCAGCGGCGGCCCTGCGCTCTGCCTCGAGCTTTGCCTTTTCTTCCGCAGCGATCCGCATCGCCTCTTCCATCTTCCCGCGTTGCTGTTCTTCGGCCCCCGCCGCCTCGTCCGCCGCTTTTTGCGCCGCCCTGGCTCTCGTTTCGGCATCCGCCTTAGCCTTGGCCTCAGCATCCGCCTTGGCTTTGACCTCCGCTTCAGCCTTCGCCTGTGCATCCGCCTTGGCTCTGGCCTCCGCTTCAGCCCTGGCCTGCGCCTCGGCCTGGGCTTTAGCCTCGGCTTCAGCCCGCGCCTGCGCATCCGCTTTGGCCTTCGCCTCCGCTTCGGCTTGAGCCTTTGCCGCGGCTTCAGCCTTTGCCCTGGCATCTGCCTCGGCTTGCAGCCGCGCCGCCTCCTGCTGTTTGCGCAATTCTTCGGCTGCCCTCTCACGCTCGGCTTGCAGGGCCGCGTAGTAACGCACCTCGCGCCGCAGCCGCTGTTTTTCAAGCAGTGCCGCCTGCATGGCCTCGACCCGCTGCTGTTCCTTTTCCAGCGCGCGCTGGGTCAGGAACTGCGCCAGCGGCTCACTGTCGAATTGCCGCTTCGCGGCGCCGAACGGCCCGTCGACGCTGAAATTCACAGTCGGATCGGAGCCGACCAGCGCCTCGTCGCCGGGCCGATAAGTGATCGAACCGCTGGCGGCGACCGTGCTGGCGTTCAGGTCCGCCGTGATGTCGGCGGACAGCTTCGCCGCCGGATTTTCAAGATTGACCGGCGGTGCCCTCAGCGTGCCACCGGCGATTGTGAAGGCGACGTCGATATCCCCGGCCGGAAAACTGCCGTCCGCGGCGATCTGCGGCGCGAAGCGGGCAGTCTTTGCCGCATCGATATCGCGCCCGATCGCGTCGGCCTTGGCGATGAAGGCGCCAAAGGCGTCGGGATTGACACCGGCAATGGTCAAGCCCTTCAGCGCCGCCGTGCCGGAACCGGACAGCGCCGCAACCATCGCATCGACCGATTTGCCGCTGGTCGAGAGCGCCGCCGAGAAATCGCCGCTTCCGCTGATGCCGGCCTGTGGCAGCACGGTGGCCAGATCGGCGCCGGCAAGTTTCATCTGGCCGGAGAAAAGCCCGGTGCCGTCATTGTTCTTCAGCTCGAACAGCCCGGAAAGCGCACCGCCGGCGAACTTTGCCTTGAGGTCCGACACGCGGATGCCTTCCTGATCGAGCTTCAGCGAAAGCGCCGCGTCATAGGCCGTGGCCAGCGGGCCGGCGGCCAGCGATGCCGTGGTCAGGTCGAGCTCGGCGGTGAACGGCAGGCTGGACTTCTGGCTGAACGGGGCGGTCGGCCAAGCCCCGCCGGCGCCCAGGAAGGCCTGATCGCCAAACAGTGCCACCGCCATCGGATCGAGATCCAGTTCATCGAGTGCCAGCGCGCCGGCAAGATGCGGCAGCCCGTCCTTGACGTCGACATTGACATCGCCGGAAACCGCCGCCTCGTTGATAGCGCCGCTGAGCATGGACAGCACCAGAAGGCCGTTGCCGAAATCGGCGTCGGCCGCAAGCCACGTCGACATGCCTGTCCCCATCCCCGGCAAGCCAACGCCTGTCGTCATCAGCCACGGCTCGATGTCGGCGGCTTCCAGACTGACCTTGCCTTTGGCGGTGGGACCTTGTGGCGTGCCCGCGATCGTCCCGTCGAAACCGGCCTTGAAGTCGTTGCCGATGAGGTTGAAGCTCGTCGCCATGCCGCCGCCAAGCGTGCCTTTTGCCGAGACATCGGTGGTCGCCTCGCCAAGCATGCCGAGTGGCAACGCCGGCAGGCCGTAAAGCGCCAGAAGTGCGGTGGCGTCGGTATTCCTGGCGTTGAAGGTTAGCGACACCGGCGCCTCGAGAAGCCGGTCGGCCACCCCTTTGCCGGACAGCGACGCCGAAAACGCCGAACCGCCGGCCTTGCCTTGCGCGCTGACTGCCAGGCCTGTCGTGCCATCGCCGTTGGCGGCGGCACTCGTCACCAGATCGACGCGCGCATCCTGGAACAGCTCGGGATAGGCCGCCGCACGCCCCGCCAACCCCTTCAGCACGGCATTATCAGGATAGTGCTGCGCCGCGACATCGACCAACGGCTTGAGGTCGACGGCGACTAAGGAGGCATCGAGCTTGCCGGTCGGGCTCACCGGGAAATCCTTGATCCGGCCGGTGGCGCTGATCGAGGCGCCGGCGAGCCCGCCAACCGAGAGCCGGTCGATTTCGAGCAGACCCTCGCGCAGCCTAAGCGCCGTATCGACCGTATCGGCGGTCAGCCCGCCGGCACTGACCGGTCCGGCCTTGATCTGGAAATCGAGGTCGCGGTCGGAAAAACGGTTGGCCCCCTTGTCGCTGATGAAGATCGAGGCGAAGGCGGCGAGGCCGTCGACATCGAGTTCGCCACCTTCGAGCCGCATCAGCACCGACGGCCTGGCCTCGTCGGGCTGGCTGGAATCGATGCGACCGGAAAATTTCGCCTTGCCGAGAACGAGTTCGAGGTCGCTGAAGGCCTGGCGCTTTCCGGTCAGGTCGACCTTGGCCTTGAAGCCGGCGGCCGGCAGTCGGCGGATCGCTTCGTCGACATCCCTCGACAGCCAGGCGGCAAAGCCGGAAGGCTGCGCCACCGCCAGAAGCAGCGAACCGGTGAAGCCGAAGTGATCCTCGACGCTGAGCATGCCATTTGCTTCCAGCCTGGCACGGCCGGGCAGTGTCGCGGCCAGCGACTTCACTGACCAGCCAGCATCGGCCGGCTCAGCGGAAAGGCGTACGTCGCGAACCGTCGTGTCGCCGGCCACCACCGCCGGCAGCTTCACCTCGACGGTGCCCGGTATGGTCGGCTTGGGCAGCTCGAGCAGAGCCTGCTCCAGCGCCGCGACACGCGCCGACAGCGTCAGCCCGGCGCCGGCCGCGGCGCCGACGGCTTCATCGAACTGTACCTGAGCGCCATCGGCCTCGATCGAAAAGCTTGGGTTCGGCCCAAGCTCGACGGCAGCCTTGCCGTCGGCGGTGTATGGGTTGTCGAGCGGCCCGGTCTCGAAGCGGAATTCGTCGACCCCAAGTTTCTGGTGGTCGAGCGAAAACTTGCCGTTCAGCCTGAACCCCGGCTCCGGCTTGCCTGCGCTGGCCTTCATCATCTCACCGTCGGTGCCTTGAAGCTGCGCCGAACTCTTGTCGGCACCATTCTTGTCGGACCTTGCGACCTTGAACTGGCCCGAATAGATGGCCGCGCCGTTGACGATGCCGGCATTGCCGTCGGCTTCGATGACCAGCGGATAGGCGTCCGGATCGGCCTTGAGCCTGAGCCGCATCTGCCCGTCGCTACCGGCCTTGCCGGTGGAGGCGACGACCATGCTGCGCAGACCGTCGAGCCGCAGCGAACCATCCATCCGCCAAGGTCCGGCCAGCGATTTGGCAGAGATCGTCGAATTGATCTCGGAAAGGAGATGGCTGCGCCCGCCGGCGGCATGGCGCAGTGCGATCTCTCCGTCCGTCACCGTCAGCTTCTCGATCGAGATCTGGCTGGGATCGAAGGGCGACGACGGGCGTATCGCCCAGTCGACCGTGCCGTCGGCGGCAATGTCGATCGTAGCCTTCGGCCGCACCAGCCGCATGTCGAAGATCAGCACTTCCCCGCTCAGGAAGGGCGCCAGTTCCGCATCCATCGAAAAGGTCTCGACGGTCATTGCCGGCTGGCCGCCGGGGCCGCCGGCAACAGTGACGTTCGAGAAGGTCACCGACGGAAACGGCAGCAATTTCGCCGTCGCATCGCCCTGAACGGTTACCTTACGGCCCAGAATGGCGCTTGCCTCGCGCTCGAAATCGGCACGGTAGCCCGTCCAGTCGATAAAATACGGCACCACCAGCGCCGCACACAGCACCAGCACGAAAAGGCCACCGAAGATCACGAACAGGCGTGCGAGCATGAGCTCCGAGCAGTTGATTGAAAAATCAGCCGCACTCTATCCGCATCGGCGTGTCGATAAAGAGGCAAAGCGATCGCCCCGAGAGCAAAAAGCTCTAGTCGGCCGGCAGTATCTTCCCAGGGTTCATAATATTCAGCGGATCGAGCGCCTGCTTGATCGTGCGCATGATGTCGACGCTGTGGCCGAGTTCATGGCGCAGGAAGCCGACCTTGCCTTGTCCGATGCCGTGCTCGCCGGTGCAGGTTCCGTCCATGCCGATCGCCCGCATATTCAGCCGCGCGACGAACTCTTCCGTTGCGGCGATTTCCTTCGGATCGTCCACGTCCATCAGCACCAGCACATGGAAATTGCCGTCGCCGGCATGGCCGACGATCGGCGCGATCAACCCCATCTCGGCGATATCGGCCTCGGTTTGCGTGACGCATTCGGCAAATCGCGAGATCGGCACGCAGACGTCGGTCGACAGCCCCTTGGCGCCGGGCCGCAGCGCCAGCGACGACCAATAGGCGTCGTGCCTGGCCTTCCACAGCTTCGTCCGTTCCTCGGCGACGCTGGTCCACAGGAATGGTCCGCCGCCATATTCTTCGGCGATCATGCCGAAAGTCTCGGCCTGCTCGGCAACGCCGGCATCACTGCCGTGGAATTCGACGAACAGGCATGGGCTTTCCGGGTAGTCGAGTTTCGAATAGTTCTTCATCGCCCGCATCTGCAGCGCATTGACCAGTTCGATGCGCGCCACCGGAATGCCCATCTGAATTGTTGCAATCACCGCATTGCAGGCCGCCTCGACGCTGGGAAACGGGCAGACGCCGCCGGAAATCGCCTGCGGAATGCCCTGCAGCTTCAGGGTCAGCTGGGTGATGATGCCGAGCGTGCCTTCGGAGCCGATCAGGAGCCGCGTCAGATCATAGCCGGCCGAGCTCTTTTTTGCACGCTTGCCGGTCGTCACCGTCTCGCCGTCGGCCATCACCGCCGTCAGCGACAACACATTCTCGCGCATCGTGCCGTAGCGCACGGCATTGGTGCCCGACGCCCGCGTCGCCGCCATGCCGCCGAGCGATGCATTGGCGCCCGGATCGATCGGAAAGAACAGGCCGGTGTCGCGCAAGTGCCGGTTGAGATCCTCGCGCGTCACGCCGGGCTCGACCGTGCAGTCGAGATCCTGCGGGTTAACCGCGAGGATGCGATTCATCCGCGACATATCGACAGAGATGCCGCCGCCCGGCGCGTTGGTATGACCTTCCAGCGATGAGCCGACGCCGAAAGCGATCACCGGCACGCGATGCGCGGCGCAGGCCGACACGATCTCCTGCACCTCCGCCGTCGTCTCCGGAAACGCCACGCCATCCGGCGCCTGGGTCGGAATGTAAGTGGTGGTATGCGCGTGCTGGGCGCGGATCGCCTCGCCGGTCTGGAATCTCTCGCCGAGCCGCTGCTTGAGGATGCCGAGCACCGCGGCGATCCCTTCTTCGTTGCGCTCGACCGGACTGAGGTCGCTCAGAGCCATCTATTCCTCCGCGAATGGACCAGTGTCCACCCTTGTTATGGACTTATGGATGGGTAGTCTCACCGACCACGCTCTGTCCAGCCAGAAGGAAGTTTTCGATGTCCACCCCCGCCCCCTTCGTCTCTCCTCCCATGGCCATCGAGAAGGACTGGATCGACTACAACGGCCATCTCAACATGGCCTATTACAACGTGCTGTTCGACCGCTGTTCCGACGAAGCGTTCGAGATGATGGGGATGGGGCTGGATTATGTGAAGCAGCGGCGGCTGACCATCTACACGGCGGAAGTCCATGTCTGCTATATCAGGGAGCTGCATCTCGACCACAAGGTCAATGTCTCCTTCCAACTGCTCGACCATGACGACAAGCGGCTCAGAGCCTACCAGGAAATTCGTCATGTCGACGGTTGGCTCGCTGCCACTTCCGAATCACTGTCGCTGCATGTCGACATGTCCGGTCCGAAGGTGGCGCCCTTCCCGGCCGATGTTCTGGCCAAGGTGGAAACCATGCGCGCCGCCCATGCGGCGCTGCCGATGCCTGAGCGCGCCGGCCGTTCGATCGGTATTCGTCGCAAGACGCTTGAACCGCAGTCCGACCGCCGTTAACCTTACAAGGTTTTAACGTGAACAAGTCGAATTGAGGCGTTGAACGACTCAGCGCGGCGTTGGAAAACCCTCCGCATCGGGTTGATAAGGGGGCGGAGCTGAAGCGGTTCGGGAAACGTGCATGAAAACCGACATCAAGGTCGAGGCGGACAGGCTGGCAGCCGATCCACGCATCAGCGACTATGATTTCTGGCGCTCGCTGAAGAACCTCAACAATGAGATCTTTCACATCGCCAACAACAACGAGCCGATCCCATTCGCCATGGTCCGCTGGCGCGCCATACTGAAGCAAGCGCGGATGAAACGCGGGCATGCCTGACGGCAGCGCTTAATTCCTTAACCGTCAGGGCTGCCGCTTCACTGCCCCCAGCGGCGAGCGCGCTACCACCGGTGACGACTGGATGATCGCGGTGTTGGTCATCGCAAACGGAATGATGCGGTCGATCACCCGTTCGAGCTCGGCCACGGAGCCGACATGCGCCAGCGCGACGAAACAGTCCTCGCCGGTCACCCGGTCGCATTGCGCGATTTCCGGCAAGTCGCGGATGATCTCGGCCACCACAGCCAGTTGCCCGGGCACCGGCCTGATCCGCAGCCATGCCGACAGTTTCATGCCGAGCGCGGCCGGGTTGATCCGCACCGTATAGGCCTCGATCACGCCGCTCTCCTGCAGCCGCTTGATGCGTTCGGCTACGCTCGGCGCCGACAGGCCGACGGAACGCGCCAGTTCGGCGGTGCTGGTGCGCGCATCCTTTTCCAGCAGGCGCAGGATCTTCAGGTCAGCCGCATCCAGGTCGGTATTTTCGTTTCGAAGGCGTTTCAGACAAAACTCCTTGGTTTTGGAAAAGAGCTTATCTCTTTGGCCGACTATCAGCCATATAAATCCAAAAAACTGCCTGCGATAATGACCTCATGGATGATCCAGCGCAAGCTCCGGCTGCAATCCCTGCCCTCGCCGGGCCTGTCTTTGGCAAGCTGGCGACCTCCCTGCCGCCGCATGTCTGGTTCGGCGTCAGTGCCGTGTTCCACTATCTCGGGCCGGCTTTCGCCGTGCTGCTTTTCCCGCATGTCGGCGTGCTCGGCATGGCCTGGCTGCGCATCGTCACGGCCGCCCTCGTCTTCGCGCCACTGACCCGGCCCTGGACGGTCTTCGCCGGCGCCGACCGGCCCACACGACTGCTGCTTCTCGCCTTTGGCGCCTGTCTCGGCGTGATGAATTGCTCCTTCTACCTGGCACTCAACCGATTGCCGATCTCGTTGGTCGCGGCGATCGAATTCGTCGGCACCATCGGCGTCGCGCTGGTCGGCGTCAGAAGCCCGCGCAACCTCGCAGCTCTTGTCATCGCCGTCATCGGCACCTTGCTGCTGATCGACGTCAAATGGTCAAGCGACCCGATCGGCCTGCTCTGGGCCTTCCTTAACGGCGCGCTGTTCGTTGGCTACATCGTGCTTGGCCATCGCGTCGCCCGCGCCGGCGCTGGCGACGGCATCGCCGGCCTGGGTGCCGCCATGGCGGTCGCCTTCCTCATCGTGCTGCCGGTCGGCTTCACCGATGCGCTGCCGGCTTTCTCGGCGCCGCCACTGCTCATCGCCGCCATCGGCGTCGGCATCTGCTCGTCGGTCATCCCCTACATCTGCGACCAGCTTGCCATGTCGCGGCTGCCGCGCTCGAGCTTCGCGCTGATGCTCTCGTTGCTGCCGGTCACCGCCACCCTGATCGGCGTCATTGTGCTCCGCCAGATACCCGGCCCTATCGATTGCATCGGCATTGCGCTGGTCATGGCCGGAGTCGCTTTTCACAAACCGGCAAATGCCTGATCAGGCAAGCTTCTCCTTGAGAAAGGCGATCGTCCGGCCCCAGGCGAGGTCCGCCGCGTTCTTGTCGTAGCGGGCCGCGGACGTATCATTGTTGAAGGCATGATTGGCGCCTTCATAGACATAGACCGTGTACTCGACCTTGGCGGCATCGAGTTCCTTCTTGAAGGCGTCGATACCGGCATTGATGCGGGTGTCGAGCCCGGCATAATGCAGCAGCAGCGCCGCCTTGATCTTCGGCACATCCTCGGCCTTCGGCTGCATGCCGTAATAGGCGACAGCGGCAGCCAGATCCGGCGTGTTGGCAGCCAGCGTGTTCACCGTGCCGCCGCCCCAGCAGAAGCCGACCGCGCCGACCTTGCCGTTGCCATCCGCGTGTTCTTTGAGGAAAGCGACTGTTGCGACCGCATTGGCGCCGACCTGTGCCGGGTCGAGCTTGGAAAACAGGTCACGCGTCCTGTTTTCATCGGCCGGCGTGCCGCCGAGCGGCGTCATGAAGTCCGGCGCAAGTGCCACGAAGCCTTCCAGCGCCACGCGCCGCGCCACATCGCGTATATGCGGGTTGAGCCCCCTGTTCTCATGCACGACCATGACGGTGCCGAGCTTGCCGGACTGGCCGGCCGGCTTGACCAGATAGCCCTTCATCTCGCCGCCGCTGCCGGGATAGCTGATGTCCTCGCCCGTCACGCGTGAATCGTCCTCGGCAACGATCGCTGCCCGGGCCGAATTCGCCGCCAGCAGGGGCGCAATTGCGGCCGCCGCCGCACCTGATCCGGCAAGCCTGGTCAACTGTTCCATGAAGCGCCGCCGGTCGAGCGTCAGATGCGTGTATTCGTCATAGGCGTCTATCATCGCCTGGGTAATGGCGGGTCTCGTGACGGCTGGGCTGGCAGGGCTCGGTTTTGTCATGGCGCTCTCCTCGGCTTCGGGAACACCCCCGCCGCGCAACATAGGATGGAAGCCCTCATGGTCCAGTCACGGATGAGTGAGGCTGTCGTCGACGGTGCCGTTGCGATGCTTGTGAACGATCTTGCCGGTCCTGAGATCGACGCCCGCGACAAAGCCCCGGGGCGGCGACTGACAGGGAATACCGAGCGGCGACAGAAACGGCTTCAATATCACTGCGTAAGGCGCACCGTCATTGCGGTTTAGGCCCTGGTCGCTGCCCTTTGTATCGCCCGGCGGCGGCACGTCCGCGTGCGGGGCCAGCTTGGAGATGTGTTCTACCGGATTTGTAAGTTCCGGCCTCGATCGAGAACAAAACGGAGACACTTCTGGCCTTTCGCTGCCGAATCACTACATTCGGGGACAATGTCCGGCTTTTCGGAAGATATGCCTTTTTTTGACGAACCGAACGCGCGGCCCGTGGCCCCGTCGGGCATTGCTGCGCGTGCCATGGCTGCGCGCAGCGGCCACAACAAAGCACCCGATTATCTGAACGGGCTCAACCCCGAGCAGCGGCTGGCGGTGGAAACCACCGAAGGCCCGGTTCTTGTGCTGGCCGGCGCCGGCACTGGCAAGACGCGCGTCTTGACCACCCGCATCGCTCACATCCTCGCCACCGGCAAGGCTTTCCCCTCGCATATCCTCGCCGTCACCTTCACCAACAAAGCGGCGCGGGAGATGAAGCAGCGCATCGGCATGCTGATCGGCGAAGGCAATGTCGAGGGCATGCCGTGGCTCGGCACCTTTCATTCGATTGGTGTGAAGCTGCTGCGCAGGCACGCCGAGCTTGCCGGGCTCAAATCCGACTTCACCATTCTCGACACCGACGATGTCGTGCGCCTGATCAAGCAGCTGATCCAGGCCGAAGGGCTGGACGACAAACGCTGGCCGGCCAAGCAGTTCGCCCAGATGATCGACGGCTGGAAGAATAAGGGGCTTGGTCCCGCCGACATTCCCGAGGGCGACGCCCGCGCCTTCGCCAACGGCAAGGGCCGCGAGCTCTACAAGGCCTACCAGGAGCGGCTGAAGACGCTGAACGCCTGCGACTTCGGCGATCTTCTCTGCCACCCGATCCGCATCTTCCGCGCCAATCCGGACGTGCTGAAGGAATACCATAAGCGCTTCCGCTACATCCTCGTCGACGAATACCAGGACACCAACACCGCCCAATACATGTGGCTGCGCCTGCTGGCGCAGCGGCCGGATGCCGGACGTGCTTCAACGTCGACAGATCTGCGATCGGCCGAAGGCCGCAAGCCCGACCGGGCATCCGAGCCGTTGCGAGGCCCGCGCGGAGGGCCCGCGCCGGCAGGCGCAGAACAGCCCGTGAGCGTGAATATTTGCTGCGTCGGCGACGACGACCAGTCGATCTATGGCTGGCGCGGTGCCGAGGTCGACAACATCCTGCGCTTCGACAAGGATTTCCCCGGCGCCACCATCATCCGACTGGAGCGCAACTACCGCTCCACCGCGCACATCCTCGGCACCGCCTCCCACCTCATCGCCTACAATGAAAGCCGCTTCGGCAAGACGTTGTTCACAGAAAAAGTCGCCGAGGACGACGAGAAGGTGCATGTCCATGCCGCCTGGGATTCCGAGGAAGAGGCCCGCGCCGTCGGCGAAACCATCGAGGCCTACCAGCGGCAGAAGCACAATCTCAACGACATGGCCATTCTTGTCCGCGCGTCCTTCCAGATGCGCGAGTTCGAAGATCGTTTCGTCACGCTCGGCCTCAACTACCGCGTCATTGGCGGCCCGCGCTTCTACGAGCGCCTCGAAATCCGCGATGCGCTGGCCTTCTTCCGCGTCGTCGCCCAAGGGGCAGACGACCTCGCCTTCGAGCGCATCGTCAACGTGCCGAAGCGCGGGCTGGGCGAAGCCACCATCCGCCAGATCCACGACACCGCCAGGGCGCTTCGCATCCCGATGCTGGAGGCTGCGGAAAAACTCGCCGAGAGCGACGAGCTGAAGCCGAAGCCGCGCGCGGCGCTGCGCGAGGTCGCTGCCAATTTCGAGCGCTGGCAGAAGGCGCTGGAGACGACGCCACACACCGAGCTCGCCGAGACCATCCTGGAGGAGAGCGGCTATACCGACATGTGGAAGAACGACCGCTCGGCGGAAGCGCCCGGCCGGTTGGAAAACCTCAAAGAACTGATCCGCTCCATGGAGGAGTACGAATCGCTGCGCTCGGTCCTCGAACATGTCGCACTGGTGATGGACGCCGAGCAGAACGCCGAGCTCGACGCCGTCAACATCATGACGCTGCATTCGGCCAAGGGCCTCGAATTCGAGACCGTTTTTCTCCCTGGTTGGGAGGAAGGTCTTTTTCCCCACCAGCGCGCGCTCGACGAGGGTGGCCGCTCGGGGTTGGAGGAAGAGCGGCGGCTGGCCTATGTCGGGCTGACCCGCGCCAAGAAGAACCTGCATTTGTGGTTCGTCTCCAACCGCCGCATCCACGGCCTGTGGCAATCGACCATCCCGTCGCGCTTCCTCGATGAATTGCCGGAAGCCCATGTCGAAGTCGCCGAGAGCGGCAACAGCTACGGTGGTTACGGCAATTCCTACGGCGGCGGTTCTTTTGCCCCGGGACGTGGTGGCCGGCAGAACCCCTATGGCGCGTCGCGCTTCGACAATGTGGGCGGCAATACAGGCGGCACTGAGAAATCCGGCGCCTTCTCCAGCACCTATGCGACGCCGGGCTGGCAGCGCGCGCAACAGAACCGCACCGAGGCGACCGACCGCAACTGGGGCTCGCGTTCCGGCCACCAGGTCGAGCGCATCGGCTATGGCGAAACCGACTCAGGCTATGGCGCCGGCCGCACCTCGATCAAGGGCCGCACCATCGACGGCGAGCTGGTCGCCAAATCCGTCGCCGACAAGCCGTCGGCCTTCAATGTCGGCGACCGCGTCTTCCACCAGAAATTCGGCAACGGCAATATTTCGGCCATCGAAGGCAACAAGCTGACCATCGACTTCGACAAGGCCGGCCAGAAACGCGTGCTGGACGGGTTTGTCACTGGAGTGTGAGGGGTCCTGCCCCTGCCTTTAGCGATACCGCGCCTGGTTCCATTTGTGGCCGAGCAGCGACAGGATGATGATCAGCCCGTTGAAGAACTGGACATAGAAGCCGCTCAGGCCTGCCGCGACGACGCCGGTCTGGATGAACGACACGGTGACCGCGCCAATCGCACCGCCGACAACCGTGCCGATGCCACCCCAGGTCGGCGTGCCGCCGACGAACACCGATGCCAGCACCGGCAGCAGGTATCCGTCGCCAGCCGTCGGCCACCAGGTGAAGTTGATCATCACCGAAAACGTGCCGGCGATCGCAGCGCCAATGCCAACGAAGACGAACACCTTCACCCTGACGCGCTTGACGTCGATGCCCATCTGCTGGGCGCTGTCGGGATTGTCGCCGACCACCTTGACCTGCGCGCCGAAGCGATGCCGGTTGTAGAGCAGCGCCGACAGCACGACGAAAGCGATGGCCCAGAAGATCTGCACCGGGATGCCATAGAGTTGGCTGGAGAAGATCTGGTAGGCCCAGCTGTCGGCGAGGCTGGTCAGCGCCGTCGACCTGCCCTCATTGATGATCTGGATCAGGCCGCGCAGCAGGAAATTCATGCCAAGCGTGGCGATCAGCGACGACAGCCCGCCATAGACGACCAGCGACCCGACCAGGAAGCCGAGCAGCGTGCCCGTGGCGATGGCGGCGGCAATGCCGAGGAACGGGTCGTAGCCGGCCTGCACGACCAGCGCGAACACCCAGGAAGCAAAGCCCATTGTCGCCGGAAACGACAGGTCGATCTCGCCGCAGGTGACGACGAACACCAGCGGCACCACCACGAACAGCGCCACCGGCAGCGTGGTGAGCACGGAACTATAGAGATACCAGGTGGTGAAAACGGTCGGATTGGCGATCATGAACACCGCCATCATGACGATGAACACGGCAAGCGTGCCGAGCGCGGCGCGGTTGTCGAGGATGAAACCGCGCAGCCAATTGTCGGATGGATGTCTCCACTCTTTCCCGGCGGCCTCATTATGCGTGCCGCCGAGGGGACTCTTCAGATCGGGTTCCATGGTCTTGCTCATCGCGCTGCCCTCCCCGCATCGCCGGCCTCGTGCAACCCGGGCAATCCGCCGGGGTGGGCTAGGTCTTCCATGAAGTTGATCAGGTCTTCGGCCGACTTGACCTCGCTGCGGCCGGCGGTGAACGCCACCTTGCCGCGGTCGAGCACCACGAAGCGATCGGCAATGTCGAAGACATGATGGATGTTGTGGCCGATGAACAGGATCGAGCGCCCGCTCGCCCGCACCTGGCGCACGAAGTGGAAGACCTTGGCGGTCTCGGTCAGCGACAGCGCCGTCGTCGGCTCGTCGAGGACAATCAGCTCAGCCTTCTTGTAGATGGCGCGGGCGATGGCCACGCCCTGGCGTTCGCCGCCCGAGAGCTGGCCGACGATCGAGTGCGGCGTGAACACCTTCGAGGTGAAGCCGATCTCGCGCATCAGCCGGCTCGCCTCCTCGATCTCCTTGTTGACCTTCAGCCAGCCCAGCCAGCCGGTGAGTTCGCGGCCCATGAAGATGTTGCGCACGATCGTCTGCTGCACGGCGAGCGCCCGGTCTTGGAACACCGTCTCGATGCCGGCGTCGCGCGAGCGCGCGGCGCTCCATCCAGTCACCGGCTTGCCGCGCACCAGGATTTCGCCGCTGGTCGGCTTGACCACGCCCGACAGAATCTTGATCAGCGTCGATTTGCCGGCGCCGTTGTCGCCGATCAGGCCGACGACCTCGCCACGGTCGACGCTGAGATTGACCCCGCCCAGCGCGTAGACCTGACCGTAGGACTTGCTGATGTCGCGCAGTTCGATGATGCGTTCGGCCATCGGATCCTCGCTTGATTGTCGCTTACCGGCCTTTTCCGCCGGCGGTCCCGCCGGCCGGGGTCGATCCCGGCCGGCGGCGGCTTGGGAGGTCAGCGCAGCGCCTGCTTGGCGAGTTCGGCGACGATCTCGTAATTCTGCGGCGTGACGAAGCCGGCACCGGTGTCGGCATTCATCGGCGCCAGACCCAGCACCACCTGCTGGCAGAGGCTGAGGATCGGCAGATAGCCCTGCAGGAAGGGCTGCTGGTCGGCGGTGAGCTGCACCCAGCCGCCCTTGAAGGCTTCGACGATCTGCGGGCTGGTGTCGAAGCCGAAATTGAAGATGTCGCCCGGCTTGCGTCCAGCCGCCTGCATGTAGGTGGCGACGTTGCCGAGCATCTGGCCGCCGGGATAGCCGACCGCCTTGACGTCGGGATTGTTGAGCAGTGCCGCCGTGAGCACCGGAATGGCCAGATTGGGATCGGAAGCCCATTCTCCGCTCGGCGGCGAGGGGAGCTGGATGACCTCGAGGCCGGCCTCCTTCAACACGGCAACCGTGCCGCGCTCGCGCGCGCCGCGGGCCTCGTTCTCGAAGGGGCCAATCATGATCGCCTTGTCGCCGGCCTTGAGCCCGGCAAGCTTGAGCGCTTCGGCGCCAAGCGCGCGGCCCTGCTGCTCCTGCTGGGCGCCGACATAGCCGCCGCCGAACGCCGCCACCACCTTCGGCACCGGCACGTTCTGGTACATCATCTTGATGCCGTCCTTGTGCGCCTGTTCGGCGAGCGGCATGATCGAGGCTTCACCAGGATGGCCCATCATGGCGATGCCGCCGGGCTTGACCGCGACGGCCTCGCGCAGCTGCTGCACCATCTTTTCGGCGTCCCACTGGGAGAAGATGTAGTCGACCTTCGGTCCGAGATCGGCCGCCGCCTGCTTGGCGCCATTGTAGACGATGGTGCCGAAGGCGTCGCCCTCGGCGCCGCCGACGAAGAAGCGGATATGGACGTCCTTGCACCACTGGGCGTCGAGCGCCTGCGCCGGCAAGGTGGAGATGGCGGCGGCGAGCGCCGTGGCGGCCGCCACGACGGTCGAGCGCAGAACTGTCGTTCTCATCGCGATGCTCATGCACGTTCCTCCCATTGTTCCCTCGCAAGCCGAGGGGTTTCGACGAATGCTTCGGCTTTTCGCCGCAATGCTTCACTGACCGGCCCTCCCGCCGGCCGGATTCTCAAGCCGGATTTGGCAGGTAGCTGGCACCTCCCCGGCATTGCTTGAGGTAATCCAGCGCCCGCACCTGGCCGGTAATCTCGAGGTCCCCGCGATAGACCGGGTCGTGCCAGCCTTCGATGTCGATGGCACCCTTGTATCCGGCCAGCCGCAATTCGCTGATCACCCGCGTCCAGTCGCTGTCGCCGAAGCCGGGCGTGCGCATCTGCACGAATGGCAGGCGGCCGAACACGCCATGCTCGCGGATCACGTCCCAGCGCACCGTCGCGTCCTTGCCGTGGACATGGAAGATGCGCGGCGCCCATTTGCGGATCTGCGGGATTGGATCGATCAGATAGACGAGCTGATGGCAGGGTTCCCATTCCAGGCCGAGATTGTCATCGGGCAATTCGTTGAACATCAGCTCCCAGGCGTCCGGATTGTGGGCGATGTTCCAGTCGCCGCTCGCCCAGTTGCCGTCCATCGCGCAATTCTCGAAGGCGATGCGCACGCCCTTGTCAGCGGCGCGTTTGGCCAGCGGTTCCCACACCTCGCGGAAGCGCGGCAGGCTGTCGGGCAGCGGCTTGCCGCGAATCCGGCCGGTGAAGCCGCTGACCATGCTGGTGCCGAACAGATGCGCGTTGTCGATGATCGTTTCCCACGCATGGAGGACGCCGCGATCGATCTCGCCGCTCTCCAGCGGATTGCCGAACACGCCGATCGACGAGACGATGACATCGGCATCGCCGATCGCCTCGCGGATCTCGCCCGCCAGCCGCGGAATGTCCTTGCCGCCCAGCGTCTGCCAGAAGAACGGCTGGATGCTCTCGAAGCCGAGCGGCAGGATCGCCTTGATATAGGCGGCCGGGTCGTCGAGATTGGCCCGCACCATTGTGCCGATCCTGATGTCGAGCAGCGGGTTTGGCATCATGATCCTTCCTGTGCAGCGATGGCGACCCGGCGCCCGGTCTCGGCGCTCTCGATCGCAGCGAAAACCATGGCCAGGCTCTTGATGTTGTCGGCGCCGCGCGTCTCCGGCTCGGTGCCGGTCTCGACGGCGCGGACGAAATCCTGGATGATGCCGAGATGGCCGCCAACGCGATCGGCCGGGTCGAGCGGCGGCACGGCTATCGGTGCGGTGCGGTCGAACAGGCCTTCACGGACCGGCTGCACGATTTCCGCCTTCAGCCCGTCCTCGCCGTCCCAGACAATGCTGCCGCGCTCGGCGACGATCCGCCATGTGCTGTCCCAGCTGGTGCGGAATCCGGCCGCGCACCAGCTGCCGGCATAGGTAAACAGCTTGCCGCCGCCTAGGTCGAAGCTTGCGGTTGCCGATGACCCTTGCCGATACCAGGAATTGGCCGGCTCCCACTCCTGGCAATAGACACCGGCCGGCTCGCCGGCCACCATGTAGCGGGCGGCATCGAATGTGTGGATCGCCATGTCGAGCAGCAGCACATGGCGCATCTCCTCGCGAAAGCCGCCGAAATGCGGCGCGACGAAGAACTCGGCATGGATGCTGGTTGGCGCACCAATGGCGCCGGAATCGAGAAAGCGCCGGATGCGCCTGACATTGGCGACATAGCGGCGGTTCTGGACGACGGCATGGATACGCCCGGCGCTGCGGGCGGCCTCGACGATGGCACGCGCATTGCCCGGGCTGTCGGCGAGTGGCTTTTCGGTCAGCAGGTGGCAATGATGGGCAAAGGCGGAAAGCGCAAGCTCGCGGCGTGCGGCGGGAACCACCACGTCGAATACCGCGTCGGGCCTGGTCTGGTCGAGCACGGCGTCGAGGTCGATTCCAATGATGGCGCTCGAAAGCTCGTATTCGCGCGCCCTCGCCCGCGCCCTTTCGACGTCGATATCGACCAGGCCGACAATGGCTAGCCCGTCGATCTGCCTGGCTGCATCGAGCCAGGCCTTGCTCATCGCGCCGCAGCCGACCAGGACGACATTCATCATCCAGTGCTCCTCCCTCTCGGCCCCTCCAGACCGATCGTCACGGCGTTCACGGCAGGGCTGTGAATGTTTTTCCGTAAACGTTTACGACAACACACCCGATGGCGTAGAATGTCAATCGGCCGGCTGTGAAAAATCGTGGCGTCGGTTGGCCCGGAGAGCAGCCGGTGCTAGCCAAGCAAGGGGGAGAACTGTCCTTTGGCGTCCAGCATTCACGACCTTGCGCGTCACCTGAACATTTCGATCGGCACGGTGTCGCGCGCGCTCAACGGCCGCGCCGACGTCAACGCCGACACACGCCAGCGCGTGCTCGATGCGGCCAAGAAGCTGAATTATTCGCCGAACCAGTCCGGCCGCAGTTTGCGGCGCGGCGCCACCCATTCGATCGCCTTCATGCTGCAGCCGCATCCGGGCGATCAGGAATATGGCGAGCCGTTCTTCATTCCGTTCCTGACCGGGTTGCAGGCCAAGCTCGCCGAAAGCGGACTCGACCTGATCGTGGTGATGGGCGCGCCGGGCGACTATCAGCAGGAGCGCCTGCGCCGTGTCGTCGAGACCCGGCGGGCCGATGCGGTGGTGCTGGCCTGGACGCGGCGCGAGGACGAGCGCATCGACTATCTGACCCAGGCGGGTTTCCCGTTTGCGACGCTCGGCCGCAGCCGCTCTGGCGGCGATGCCTACCCCTCGCTCGACCTCGACTTCGAAAAAGCCGGGGCTGACGCGGTCGATCGTCTCGTCGCGCGCGGCCACCGCCGCATTGCGGCCATCCGCCCGTCGCTCGATCTCAACTTCGGTTATCTGTTCCTCACCGGATATCGCAAGGCGTTGCGGCGGCACGGCATCGAATTCGACCCCGAACTGGTCGCCGACGGCTTCATCAACGAGGCCGGCGGCTACGCGGTGACTCCTGAGGTGATGCGCTCCAAGGATCCGCCGACCGCCATCATCTTCAACAATGACGCCATGGCACTTGGCGGCTGCAAGGCGCTGGCCGAGATGGGCATCAGGCCGGGTCACGACATTGCGGTGATCGTCATCGTCGACACGCCGCTCTGCCGCTATTTCTCACCGGCGCTGACCGGCTTCCGCCCTCCCCTGGAGCCGATGGGACGGCGGCTGGCCGAAATGTTGTTGGCGTCGATTCCGGCCTTCGCCGGCCCTGAGGGGGCCCGGATCATCCGCGAGGTCTGGCCGCTGGAGCTGATCGCACGAGACAGCGATTGATGATGCCCTTCCCCTCGTTGTTGTGAAAAGAAATACCTGAACGAAGTGAAGGCAAATGAGGGGTGTTGGAAAAAATCCAACGCATCAACGGCAAGGGCGAACTCGGTCGCTTCGGCCTGCACAAAAGCGTTGGGCACCGACCGCAAGAGAAAGATCTCAATTGCCCTCTACATCGCCGCCATCCCGCTGGCCTTCGTCAATCAGTGGATCGGCGTCGCGCTCTATATGCTATGGCGCTGGCCGCACCTCCATCAAGGGCCGCACCATCGATGGCGAGCTGGTCGCCAAATCCGTCGCCGACAAGCCGTCGGCCTTCAATGTCGGCGACCGCGTCTTCCACCAGAAATTCGGCAACGGCAATGTTTCGGCCATCGAAGGCAACAAGCTGACCATCGATTTCGACAAGGCCGGCCAGAAACGCGTGCTGGATGGGTTTGTCACGGGGGTGTGAGGACGCCGCGACAACGCTGTCGCCGGCCGCCGGAGAGCGGCGGCCATGTATTCCCTAGCTTGCTCCTGACAAGGTTTGACGCTATTGCCGGTGGCGCTGCGCAAAATTATCTTTTAACTTCAGTGCGTTGGTAAGGAGAATCCATGGGCAAGGGACGGGTCGAAGCGTTTACCGATGGCGTCGTCGCCATCATCATCACCATTATGGTGCTGGAATTGAAGGTGCCGCACGGCGAGGATTTTTCAACCCTGGCGCCACTATGGCCGGTCTTCCTCAGCTATGTCTTGTCCTTCATCTATGTCGGCATCTACTGGAACAATCTGCACAACATGTTCCACACCGTGCAGCGCGTCGACGGCCGCGTGCTATGGGCGAACCTCAATTTGTTGTTCTGGCTGTCGCTGATGCCGGTCACCACTGCCTTCATGGGCGAAAACCATTTCGCGCCGGTTCCGGTCGCCGTCTACGGGGCCGAACTCGCGCTGTGCGCGGCCGCCTACATCATCCTCGCCGTCATGCTGCATCGGTTGCACAGCAACGATACCGCCTTTGCCAGGGCGCTGGGCAGCGACCGCAAGGGAAGGATCTCGCTGGCCCTCTATATCGCCGCCATTCCGCTGACCTTCATCAGCCAGTGGATCGGCGTCGCTATCTACGTCCTGGTCGCCATGATCTGGTTCGTGCCGGACAGGCGCTTCGAACGGGTGATCGAAAAATAGGCCTGCTGGAGCATTTTGCAGCCAAGTGGAATCGCTTGGCGTCGCACAAATGCGGCTAAAACAAACAGATAGAGCGGGATGCGCCATTTAATAAGAATGCGTTCCGCTCTAGCCTCGCATCGCCTTCAGCTTTTCCGCCACCGAGGCCGCAAGGTCGGCATAGCGCTCCTCAAGCCGCTCGGCCGCCTTGATCACCGAAAAATCATGACCGAATTTCTCCAGCGCCATGCGCAGCTTCTCGACAAATTCGGCTTGCTTTTCGAGCGCCGAAAACAGCGTCTTCACTTGCGCTTCGCTGATGTCGGGATTGGCAAGCATTTGCGGCACCTCGCGGCTCATCTGGTCGCCGGTGGCGGTCTGTTCTTTCAGGATCTCGATCCAGTCGGTCAATCGGTAATCTCCTTCTTACGCGGACAGCATGCGCAGCGCCTGCCGATGTGGTCAACCCAAGGACGCCAAAGCGGGCTTGCGCGAGCCCCGCGCCGCGTTAAGTTCGGGCGCAACTTGAACGAGGACGCTATAGCCATGACCACCGATGCCGAAATCCAGAGCGCTTTGCTTGCCCTTGCCTCCGGCAATGTTGCCGTCATCACCGGCGGCGCCAGCGGCATCGGCCTTGCCGCGGCCAAGCGGCTGGCGGCGATGGGCCTGAAAATCGTGCTGGCCGATATCGGCGGCCCGCGGCTCGATGAGGCTGCCCGCGCCGTTGCAACGATTGCCGGCGACAGCGCGGTGCTTGCTGTCGCGACCGACGTTTCCAAGCCCGACGAACTCGACCGGCTGGCCGAAAAGGCGTTCGGTGCCTTCGGCGGCGTGTCCCTGTTGATGAACAATGCCGGCGTCGGCAACAATCCCGGCAAGCCCTGGGAAAACCGCGACGCCTGGAAGCGGCTGCTGGACATCAATTTCTGGGGCATCGTTCATGGCGTCGAGGCCTTCACACCGCGCATGCTGGCGACCGACAGGCCGGGCCTGATCGTCAACACCGGCTCCAAGCAAGGCATCACCACGCCGCCCGGCAACCTTGCCTACAACGTCTCCAAATCAGGCGTGAAGACCTTCACCGAAGGCCTGGCACACGCGCTGCGCAACGAGCCCGGCGCAAAGGTTGCGGCGCATCTGCTCATTCCGGGGTTCACCTATACCGGCCTGACCGAAGGTGCGACCGAAAAACCCGCCGGCGCCTGGACCGGCGAGCAGGTGATCGACTTCATGCTGGCCGCGCTGGTGCGTGGCGACTTCTACATCCTGTGCCCCGATAACGAGGCGACACGGCCCATGGACGAAAAGCGCATGGCCTGGGCGATCGGCGACATCATCGAAAACCGCCCTGCTCTGTCGCGTTGGCACCCGGACCACAAGGAAGCGTTCGCGGCGTTCATGGAAAGCTGACGCTCACGCCGCATGCGTCTTCGAGCCGGGCTTTTGCGCCGCGGCTTTCTTGAGCGCCATATCGGCGACCTGCCGGTCATGCCGCTTCGCCGCGCGCTCACATTTTTCGCGGATCTCCTGAACCTCGGATTCGGTCAGATGCTCGATACCGATAAAGCTGTTTTTGGCTTTGCTGACCCGGATCAATTCATCGAGCTTCGCCTGGATCGCGGCGCCATCACGGTTTTGGGTATTCTGGATGAGGAACACCATCAGGAAGGTGACGATCGTCGTGCCGGTATTGATGACGAGTTGCCACGTATCGGAAAACCCGAACATCGGTCCGCTTGCCCCCCACGCAACAATGATCAGGAAACAGACGGCGAATGTCGACGGCAGACCGGCGAGATGGGCAACGTAGTTGGCGATCCTGGTGAAAAGCTTCTCTATCATGGCAGGAGAAACAACCAGCATCCGCTCCGGGTTCCCTTGCACGGAGGGATTTCACGGATATAGCCGTGCACGCGCCCGCAAGATCAGGGTATTTCGTTATCCCAGACGTCGAGGAAGGCCTCGATGGACAGCGTCTGCATGTCGGGGACTGCCTTGGCCAGTCTCTCGGGCGGCCAGTCCCACCAGGCGAGGCTTTCGATCCGCGCGGCGACGTCCGCCGCGAAGCGTTGGCGCAATTGCCTGGCCGGAACGCCGGCGACAATCGCGTAGGCAGGTACGTCGCGCGTCACCACAGCGTTGGCGCCGACGATCGCGCCATTGCCGATGGTCACATCAGGCATGATCACCGCGCCATGGCCGATCCAGACGTCGTGGCCGATGCTGACGGACTTCGCCCGCCGCCTTTCCCGAAACGCCCCGTCGACGCCCAGCCAGCGAAAATATTCGTTCGGGCGATAGCTGATCTTGTGCTGGGTCACCCGCTCAATCGGATGCTCCAACGCGTTGATGCGGCTGTTGGCGGCGACCGAACAGAACTTGCCTATGGTCGTGTAGATCGCCTCGGCATGACGTTCGAAATAGGAGAAGTCGCCGACCGATACCTCGCGCAGGATGACCCGCTCGCCGATCGAGGCGTAGCGCCCGAGCTTGCACGCCTTCAATTCCGCTGTCGGATGGATGCGCGGCTCAGGATCCTTGGGGACAAGATTTTCGGGACGGTCCATGCCCGCGGCTTTACGCCCGAGCGATTGGTCCCGCAAGCGGGACCGATCGTCCGTCAGAGCAATTGCGGTCGCCTATTTCGGCTTGCCGTTGGTCCACACCACGTTCTGCCCGTAGAGCGGCACGGTGGTGACCGACATTTTCGCCGAGCCGTCCTGCACCTGGCGCGAATGCGACAGATAGATCAGGGTGTCGTTGGCCTTGTCGTAGATGCGGTTCACCACCTGTTTCTTCCAGATCAGGCTGATGCCTTGCTTGAACACCTCTTCGCCGGCCTCGCTCATGTCGATCTCGCCGATGGTGATCGGCCCGGTCTGGCGGCAGGAGATCGAGGAATCGGACGGATCTTCGAACCAGTTGCCCTTCTGCAGGCGGTCAATCATCCCGCGTTCGAAATAGGTGACGTGACAGGTCACGCCTTCGACCTTCGGATCCTTGATCGCCTCGACGATGATGTCGTTGCCGAGCCAGTCGACACCGACCTTGCCGACCTCCTGAGCGGCGGCTGCGCCGGCACCGACGACGAGGCATGCGGCCAAAGCGCCGCCGGTCAGTTTTCGCCCAATCAGTCTTTGCAAGGGAGCCTCCTGCGGTTTCGAGTTTCGCCGGTCTCAGGTGGGACGGGCGGCAGCGCTTTGCAAGCGGATTACCTTTGAGAGGAAGGCCGGTTGCGGCAACGCGACATCTTTGCGCGGATGGGATCAAACCGTTAAGAGTGTTCGCCGAACAAGCTGCATGGCGCCGATACGGCGCCAATGAAAATCGCGACGGACACCAATTGATGATGCGTTCAATACTGGTCGGCATTCTCGTCCTGATGGCAGCAGGCATCGGCTGGCTCACCTTCGACTGGTACCGCGGGCATTATGGCGGTGAGCCGTTCGGCGCGCCGTTCACGCTGGTCGACCAGAAGGGCGCCCCGATCACCGAGGCTGCGTTTCGCGGCCACCCTAGCGTCGTCTTCTTCGGCTTCACCCATTGCCCGGAAGTTTGCCCGACCACACTGTTCGAACTGGCCGGCTGGCTAAAGACGATGGGTAACGACGGCAAGAACCTGCGCGCCTATTTCGTCTCGGTCGACCCGGAGCGCGACACGCCGGAAATCATGAAAGCCTATATCAGCAACTTCTCTGACCGCATCCTCGGCATCACCGGCGAGCCCGACAAGGTCCACGCCATGGCCAAATCCTTCGGCATATATTCGAAGAAGGTCGATACCGGCAACGGCGACTACACGATGGACCACACGGCTTCGGTGCTGCTGCTCAACGACCGGGGCGACTTCGCCGGCACCATCGCTTATGGCGAAAGCTCGGAGACCGCCATCGCCAAGCTGAAGCGGCTGGCGGCGGAAGGCTAGTGCATGATCCCGAAAGTGGGAACCGGTTTTCGGATAGGATCATGCTCGAACAAGACCATCGTTTGATGACCCAAACGCGGCTCTATTTCACCACTGGAAAGATCGAGGCCGACCGTATCTTCGCGGCGTTCGAAGCAGCCTTCGAAGACGAGGGTCTGCCGATTGCCATCCTCGAAATCGATGAGGACCGCGACATCCACGAAGTGTCGCTCTATGCCGACGGCGATGTCGACGCCGTCGAGGCTCGTGTGAGAGAGATCCTTGCCGGGCTTGTCTTGTCGAGGCCGATTGCGCGCGAGCCCGTGCCTGATATCGACTGGGTGACGCGTTCTTTGGAGGGACTGAAGCCGGTGCGCGCCGGCCGTTTCTTCGTGCACGGCGCGCATGACCGCAGGAAGCGCCACAGCGGCGAACTCGCCATCGAGATCGAAGCGGGCCTAGCCTTTGGCACCGGCCATCACGGCACCACCGCCGGCTGCCTCGAAATGCTGGAACAGGTCGTGCGGCGCGAGCGCCCGCGCAACGCGCTCGACCTCGGCACCGGCAGTGCGGTGCTGGCCATCGCGGTGGCCAAGCTCGCCCATATTCCGGTGCTGGCGACCGACATCGATCCGGTCGCCATAAAGGTCGCCGCCGCCAATGCGTGGCTCAACCACGTCAAGGCGCTTGTCGAAACGGTGACGGCGCGGGGATTCTACCATCCGATTTTTGCCGCGCGCGGCCCCTTCGATCTCATCGTTGCCAACATACTGGCGCGGCCGTTGATGCGGCTGGCGCCCGAAATGGCAAGGCATACCGCTTTGGGCGGCTCGATCGTGCTGTCAGGTATCCTCGACCGGCAGCGCGACGCGGTGATTTCGGCCTATGTCGGCCAGCAGTTCCGCCATGTCAGGACGTTGCATCGCGAAGGCTGGGTGACGATTCACCTTAAGCGGTGAGGCCCAGCACTTTCAAACGCAGGCCGTAAATTCGCTCAGACGTAGCGCGACCTTGCCGCCTTCTTCAGTTCTTCGCGATCGTAGCCGTTCGCCTTCAGCGTTTCGTCGTCAAAGCCAAGCAGAACGCCGCTCACATAGCGGCTCGCTTCGCGCTGGCGTGCTTCGATGAGAGCATTCACAGCGCTTCTGAAAAATCCGCGTCTGGCTGAAATCGTGGACATGATGGTCTCCTTTGCAGGGCAATAGGACTCGTTCCTCCACGTCGAAAACGTAAGGTCTGCTGACCTATTTGAAAATCGCTGATTCTGCATGGCGTCTATGCGCAAAAGCGATGCTCTGACCAAGCCCCACCGATTGTGAGGCGGCTGACGCTGTAGCACTCTGACTTGCGCTGATTTTCTCCGGACCGAAGATCGGCGTAGCAAAAGTCGATTCCGATTTTCGGGGTCATGCGCTACGGTCGCACCAACATCCGAGGAGAGGCCATATGTTCCAGACCTTTGATTCCGCCGGCGACCCCGCCGTCGGCAAGCCGCGTGTTGCGTTGCTCCGTCAATGGCTTGCGGCCAACGGGCTGGACGGCTTCATCGTGCCTCGTGCCGACGAGCATCAGGGCGAATATGTCGCCGACCGCTCGGCGCGGCTAAAATGGCTGACCGGCTTCAGCGGCTCGGCCGGCGTCGCCATCGTGCTCGGCGACCGTGCTTTCATGTTCGTCGACGGGCGCTACACGCTGCAGGTTCGCCAGGAGGTCGATCTCGACATCTTCTCGATCGAAAGCCTGGTCGACAATCCGCCCCCCACCTGGATCAAGGACAATCTCGGCAGGGGCGTGCGGCTTGGCTTCGATCCGTGGCTGCAGACGATCGGCGACGTCAAGGCGCTCAAAGCTTCGGCCGAAAAATCGGGGGCGACATTGGTGCCGCTCGAGAGGAATCCAATCGATGCCATCTGGAAGGACCAACCCGAACCACCGCTGGCGCCGGTCGAGCTCCATCCGATCGCGTTTGCCGGCGAACTGGCCAAGGACAAGCTGGCACGGCTGGCCGAGGCCATTGGCAAGGATGGCGCCACCCATACCGTGCTGACCGACCCGTCCTCCATCGCCTGGGTCTTCGACATCCGCGGCGGCGACGTGCCGCATACGCCGCTGGCGCTCGGCTTCGCCGTGCTCGCCGCCGACGGGTCGCACCAGCTTTTCATGGACCAGCGCAAGTTTTCGCGGACCGTCGCGGCCTATCTGACGCAGCTCGCCGAATTGCACGAACCCGGTGAATTCGAAGCGGCGATCGCAGGATTGGCCAAGGGTGGCGCAAGAATCGCGCTGGACCCGGTGCTGGCGGCGGAGAAACTGAGAATGCTGGTCGAGGACAATGGTGGCACCGTCATCACTGCACCTGATCCTGCCCGCATTCCACGCGCGACGAAAAACCAGGCCGAGATCAACGGCGCCCGCGCCGCGCATCGCCGCGATGGCGCCGCCGTAGCCAAGCTGCTTTGCTGGCTCGACCGTCAGGAACCTGGCAAGCTCGACGAGATCGCAGTCGTCACCAAGCTCGAGGAGTGCCGCCGCAGCACCGGCGAGGAAACGCAGATGCCGCTGCGCGACCTCTCCTTCGACACCATCTCGGGCGCCGGTCCGAACGGCGCCATCATGCACTACCGTGTCTCCCGTGCCACCAGCCGAAAGCTTCAGTCTGGCGAGCTGTTCCTGCTCGATTCCGGCGGGCAGTACCAGGACGGCACCACCGACATCACCCGCACCGTGCCGATCGGCAAGCCGACCGAGGAAATGCGCGAACGCTTCACATTGGTGCTAAAAGGCATGATCGGCATTTCCATGCTGCGCTTTCCGCCGGGCACGCGCGGCTCCGAGATCGATGCTGTGGCGCGCCTGGCTCTATGGAAACACGGTTGCGATTTCGCCCATGGCACAGGCCACGGCGTCGGCTCCTATCTGGCAGTGCACGAGGGCCCGCAGCGCATCGCCAGGACCGGCACCGAAAAGCTGCTGGCAGGCATGATCGTCTCCAACGAGCCGGGCTACTACAAGGAAGGCTCTTACGGCATCCGCATCGAGAATCTCGTCCTGGTGACGCCGGCCGAGCCGATAGAGGGCGGCGACATCGCCATGCACGGCTTCGAGACACTGACGCTGGCGCCTATCGACGTCAGGCTGGTGCGATCCAACCTATTGACGCGCGACGAGCTACATTGGCTCGACATATACCACGCGCGCGTGATGGCCGAGATCGGACCAATGCTCGACGGCGAGACGCTGGCCTGGCTGGAAAAGGCAACCGCCCCGCTGCCGCACGACCAGAAGATTTGATTCTCGGAGCGGCGGTGGGCAGGTTTCGTCTACCCGACGAACTGCCGGGCGAGGACCAGCACGGCGGCGCCGGCCAAAAACATCGCCATCAGCCCGCCGCGCAGCGAGACCAGCCCGGCGACGATCAGAGCCGCCCATTCCGCCGGCCCGGCGCCCAGTGCCGCCGGCGCCACCAGCGTAGTCAGCACCGCCGCCGGCACGGCGTTCAGCCCGGCCTCGACGCGCGGATGGATGCTTTCGAAGCGCGAGATCACCAGATGTCCGCCGATGCGGGTGAGATAGGTCGCGATCGCACCGGCGACGATGATCCATAAAGTCGTGCTCATGGCCGCGCCTCCACACCGCTGTGGTGCGGCGGCAGGATGACCGCGAGCAGCACGCCGGCCACGGCGCCGATGGAGACGTGCCAGGGCGAGCCTACCGTCTTGTAGGCGATGATGGAGGCAGCGGCGCTGGCGACGACCACCGGCAGCCACAGCGGCCGTTTGCGAAAGCTCATGACCAGTCCGAGAAAATAGATCGGCAGCAGGAAATCGATGCCCAGCGCATGTGTATCGGGAATGAGCTTGCCGAACACCGCGCCAAGCGCGCTTTCGGTCACCCAGAACACATAGACCGGGAGGCCAAGCCCCATGTACCAGGCAAAGCCGACGGTTTCGCCGGCCTCCGCCTTGCGCTCAGCCACCGCGAACTGCGGATCGGTCAGGATGAAATAGCCGACAGCCTGTTGCACCAGCGGCCAATGTGCGATGCGCCGGCCGATGCCCGCCGAGTAAAGCACATGGCGGAAATTCACGGCGAAGATCGACAGCACGATCAGCCATGGCGCGACATGCTGCCCGAACAATTCGATGCCGACCATCTGGCTGGCGCCACCGAAAACCATGGCACTCATCACGAAGGCTTCCAGCACCGAAAAACCGTTGTCGACGGCGATAGCGCCGAACAGCAGCGCAAACGGCGCCGACGCCACCACGACAGGCATCGAGAGCCGCACGCCTTGCCAGAATTCGCTCTTCGCACCGTTTTCGGGGATTGCTTCCGCCGACATCAGCCACTCCTTAGAGCGCCGCTCGTCCTGTGGACGCGAACGCTCTAACGCTTTGAATCCACGCATCGGCTCATCCGAAAATCGATCCCGAGTTCGGGCCGATGCGGGAAAGGCCGTATGTAGGGAGCGCTGCCAGCCTTGTCACACCAATTCGCTTGAGCCAATGATCAGCGGAAATGATCGCCGCAGCCATGTCGCACGTCAGGCCTGCGCCATCCTTCGGAGATTAATCCACCGGGACCCTGGCTTCGATCGCCCTGCCCCAGTCGAGCAGCGGCTTGGCCCGCAAGGCGAAATCGACAAGCTCGTCGACCAATGCCGGCCCATAGATTCCCGCAGGGTCGATTTCGTGCCGGACGGCGAAATGCCGGTTGCGGATGGCCGCCGCGAGATCAGCCTCCGTGACATGCTCGAAGCCGCGTGGCGCTCGCTTCATGCAACCTTCCGCATCGAGTTCGAGACGGTTTTTCTTCAGCGCTTTGATGAGCGCCCGGAATTCGCCCGGCCGCGTCGCGACGGCGTTGCGCATCGCCAGCAACAGCGACGGCCCGGGCTGCCACCAGGCAACGCCGGCAAAGCAGCGCTCAAGCCCGATATGGACGAAGAATACCCCCTGCTCCATCTTGGTGCCGTCAGGCGAAAGGATCGCCGACAGATGCCGGTTGTAAGGACTTTTGTCCCTGGAGAAACGCACGTCGCGATTGATCCGGAACAGCGACTTCTTGCGATCGCCGCGCAAACCCAGCCCCGCTGCCGTGAAGCGCTCGGCGAGAGTTTCGACCAGATCGCCGAAAGGGTCGCGCAGCTCGCGTTCGAAGAGCTCGCGGTTTTCCAGAAACCACTCCCGGCTCTGATGAAAATCGAGCGCCTTGAGGAAGGGAATGGCCTTTTGGCCGAAACCGCTAAATGCAGCGGCCATCATGCTCCTTTGCCGATCCGCTGCAACCAAGTGTCCTCGTCGATCACCTCGATGCCGAATTTGGTCGCGTCCTTCAGCTTGGAACCGGCCCCTGGGCCTGCCACCACGAGATCGGTCTTCGCAGAGACTGAGCCGGCGACCTTCGCGCCGAGACGTTCAGCCATCGCCTTGGCCTCGGGGCGTGTCATCTTTTCCAGCGTGCCTGTAAACACGATCGTCTTGCCGGCGACCGCATTGCCGGCTGAGACGTTCACAATGTACGGCTTCGGGTGGACCTGCGCGAGCAAGACTTCAAGCACCTCGTCGTTGCGTTCATTGCCGAAGAAATCGCGAAGCGCGCCTATCACCGTGTCGCCGATGCCATTGATCGATGGGAAAACGGTGTGTGGATCGGCCGCCGCCGCAGTCTCCTTGCCGATGCGGATCAACTCCTCACTGGTTGAGAAGGTTCGGGCAAGTACAGCGGCCGTGGTCTCGCCGATATGGCGGATACCCAGCGCGAAAATAAAGCGATCGAGTTCCGGTTCGCGGCGAGCGTCGATGGCGGCGAACAGCTTGTCGAGACCTTCGTAGTTGCGTTCCTCCACACCGCGCACATTCTTGCGCGTCTTGCCCGATGCGGCCTCGCGCTGCCTGGCCTGCTCCTCGCGCCGCTCAGCCAGCGCCTTGGTCACGGCGGGACGGCGATCCCTAAGAGTAAAGATATCGGCGGCTGTTTTGATCAATCCCGCATTGAAGAACAGGTCTATGTTTTCGGCGCCCAGGCCTTCGATATCCATGGCGCCACGTGACACGAAGTGGCGCAATCCTTCCACGGCCTGCGCGGGACAGATCAGTTCGCCGGTGCAGCGTCGGCGGGAATCTTCCTTGCCGGTCTTTTCGTTGATCTCGCGCGTTGCGGGTGAGCCACAGATTGGACAGGTGTGCGGGAATTCGTAGGGCACGGCATCAGCGGGGCGCTTGTCGATAACGACGCTGACGATCTGCGGAATGACGTCGCCCGCCCGCTGGATGACGACTGTGTCGCCAATACGCACGTCACAGCCGTCGCGGATTGGCTGGCCGTTGCTGTCGAGACCCTTGATGTAGTCTTCATTGTGAAGCGTGACATTTTCGACCACCACGCCGCCAACCGTGACGGGCGCAAGCCGTGCAACGGGCGCCAGGGTGCCGGTGCGGCCGACCTGAATGTCGATCCTGAGCACGGTCGTCATTGCCTGTTCGGCAGGAAATTTATGAGCGATGGCCCAGCGTGGTTCGCCAGTGGCGAAACCCCATCTGCGCTGCAATTCCAACTGGTCCACCTTGTAGACGACGCCGTCGATGTCGTAGCCGAGCGACGAGCGCTGGGCCTCGATCAGGTGATAGTGCGCGACCAGATCGTCGACCGACTTCGCCCGCACCATCAGCGGACTGATCTTGAACCCCCACTCAGCGAATTTTTGCACTGAATCGTATTGCGTCGGAGCGGGATCCCCTGACGTGTAGCCCCAGGCGTAGGCTAAGAACTTGAGGTTGCGGCTGGCGGTTACGGACGGATCCTTCTGACGCAGGGATCCGGCCGCCGTATTGCGCGGATTGACATAGTCCTGGCCGCCAACCGCCGCCGACCGTTCCTTCAAAGCCTCGAACTCCGCATAGGTCATATAGACCTCACCCCGTATCTCGATCACATCAGGCCAGCCCGAGCCTTTCAGGTGCTTGGGGATGTCGGCGATTGTCCTGAGATTGGCGGTAATGTCCTCCCCGACGGCGCCGTCACCGCGCGTTGCTCCCTGCACGAACACGCCGCCTTCATAACGCAGCGAAGCCGATAGCCCGTCGATCTTCGGCTCAGCCGTGAACGCAATGTCCAGATCCTTGTCGCGGTTAAAGAAACGCCGGCCGCGTTCGATGAAGTCGGCGACATCCTGGTCGGTATAGGCCTTGGCAAGACTGAGCATCGGCACCGCATGGCGCACCTTGGCAAAGCCTTCCGCCGGTGGCGCGCCCACTCGGCGCGATGGCGAATCCTCTAGCACCAAAGCCGGGAAGCGCTGTTCGATGGAGAGGTTGCGCTGCGTTAGCGCGTCATACTCCGCGTCCGTTATAACAGGTGCGTCCTCGGTGTGGTAGCGCCGGTCGTGCTCGGCGATCTCCGCCGCCAGCCGCTTTAGCTCGCTTGCGGCCTCGCTTTCGCTGAGCGAATCAACTGGTTTTTCGGCCATGCATTGCTCCCTTCCCGGTGGCGCGACACAATAGAACAGGATTCTCCCATGAGGGAGAGACCGGGACGAGAAAATCATTCCTGAACAGCGGGATGGAGCCACATCCTGACTCGATCCACAACGCCGAGCATGAACTTGCTATGCTGCGGTGTTCTCCCGCAGCAGACGCTCGGCAGCCGCACGCGCCTCATCGGTGATGGTCGCCCCGGCAAGCATCCGCGCGATCTCTTCCTGGCGCTCCGCCCGGTCCATCTCGGCAATGCCGGTGGCGACACGATCGGCCCCGCCCGATTTGGAGATCAGGAAATGCGTCGCCGCGCGTGCCGCCACTTGCGGCGCGTGCGTAACCGAAAGCACCTGCACGCGCTTCGACAGCCGCGCCAGCCTTTGGCCGATAGCGTCCGCCACCGCGCCGCCAACGCCGGTGTCGATTTCATCGAAGACCAAGGTCGGCGCCGAGCCGCGGTCGGCCAGCGCCACCTTCAGCGCCAGCAGGAACCGAGAAAGTTCGCCACCGGAGGCGACCTTCATCATCGGGCCCGGTCTTGTGCCGGGATTGGTGCGCACCCAGAACTCGACCTGATCGATGCCGTCTTCCATGCGGCTCTCGGCCTCACTTGCCATCTCGACGATGAAGGCTGCCCGTTCGAGCTTCAGTGCCGGCAGTTCGGCCATCACCGCCTTGGTCAAGCCGATCGCCGCCGCATGGCGAAGCGACGAAAGCTGTGCCGCCGAAATGTCGTAGGTCTCGCGCGCGGCGGCAGCTTGCTTCTCCAGCCCGTGCAGGCGCTCCTCGCCGGCGTCGAGATCGGCGAGATCGGCGGCCATCGTGTCTCGCAATTGCGCCAGATCGTCCACCGCCACACTGTGCTTGCGTGAGGCGGCGCGCAGCGAAAACAGCCGCTCCTCGGCCTGTTCCAGCCGCCGCGGATCGTATTCGGTGGCGCGAAGTGCCGCTTCCACCCCCGACTGTGCCGCGTCGAGCGACAGCATCGCCTCATCAAGCGATTTGACCACGTCTTCGAGCAGGCCGGGTGCCTCGGTCACCTTGCGCTGCAGTCGCCGCAACAGGCTGGCGAGTTGCGGCAAGGGCGAGGACGGGCCCGAGAGCACATCTTGCGCGTCATGGATTTCCGAGGCGATCTTTTCCGCGCGCATCATCGAGGCACGCAGTTCGGCAAGGTCGGCTTCCTCGCCGGGCTGGGGGTCGAGCTTCGTCAATTCGGCGACCGCGGCGCGCAGATAGTCGGCCTCGCGGGCCGCCGCTTCCACCTTGGCGCGATGTCGCGAAAATTCCTGCTCGCACGCCCGCCAGTGCCGCCATGCCTCGCCGGTCGCTCGCACAGCGCCGAGATGACCGCCGAAGCTGTCCAGCAATTCGCGATGGGCGCCGGGATCGACCAGGGCACGCTCGTCATGCTGGCCGTGGATCTCAACCAGCGCGTGACCGACGTCGCGCATAAGTGTCACGCTGGAAGGCTGGTCGTTGACGAAGACGCGAGTACGGCCATCCGCCGTCTGCACGCGGCGCAGAATGATGTCGCCATCGTCCTCGATAGCGTTATCGGCAAGCAGCATGCGGGCAGGATGGTTGCGCGGCACGTCGAACACGGCGATGACATGGCCCTGTGCCGCGCCATGCCGCACCAGCGAGGCGTCACCGCGGGCGCCAAGCGCCAGCGACAGCGCGTCGAGCAGGATGGATTTTCCGGCGCCGGTTTCGCCGGTCAGCACCGAAAGACCGGACGAGAAGTCGATGTCCAGCTTCTCGATCAGAACGATATCGCGGATCGACAGTCTGGAAAGCATGGTGACGCGCCGCTCAGGCGCCGGTGATCAGCTTCCCGGCCTTGGCGATCCACGAGCCCGCATTCTCGCGCGGCTCGAGCCCACCAGTCTGCAGGAGCTTGTAGGAATCCTTGTACCACACGCTGTCGGGATAGTTGGTGCCGAGCACAGCCGCGGCAGTCTGCGCTTCCGATGTCAGCCCCATCGCATAATAGGTTTCGGTAAGGCGCGCGAGCGCTTCCTCAACATGGCGCGTGTTGGAATAGGTCTCCACCACGACCCGGAACCGCTTGACGGCGGCGATGTATTCACGGCGCTCGAGATAGTAGCGGCCGATCTGCATCTCCTTGCCGGCGAGCTGGTCGTTGGCGAAGCGGATCTTTTCCTTGGCGTCGTCGACATATTCGGAATCGGGCCAGCGCGTCACCAGATCCTGCATCGTCTGCACGGTCTGACGCGCTTCCTTCTGGTCCTGGGTGACATCCCTGATTTGCCGGTAGTAGCTGAGCCCGATGATGTACTGGGCATAGGCCGCGTCGTCGGTCGACGGATAGAGCGTGAGATAGCGCTTGGCCGAACCGATCGCCTCGGTATAGTTGCCCTGGCGATAGTCGGCAAAGGCGCCCATCACCATCGATTTGCGGGCGTATTCGGAATAGGGATGCTGGCGGTCGACCGCACTGAATTTGCGGCTCGCCTCCTGCAGGCGCCCGGCATTCAGATTGGCGAGGCCCTGATTGTAGAGAACGTCGGCCGGCTCGGTCTGCTCGACATAGGTCGAAAGGTCGATATCCTTCTCGGACGACATGCAGGCCGACAGGAACAGCGATGGAACAACCACCGAAAGCGCCAGGAAAACAGCCCGATGCGGCGCTTTCGATTGACCAATTCGCTTGAAGAACATGATTGGATTCCGCCCTTTCGGCGTCATTTCAGTCGTCGGCAGCAGGCATAACCACAATCGCCGTGCCCGGCAACGCTATCTCCGGCCAATCGCACATTTTTGTGGCAGCCTGGCGCAGCCCGCACACTTGCGTGATTTCGCCGGCCAATGGTGCATTCATGCAACACAGGCCGGCGGCCATAAAACCCGAAAAACGTTAAGAATCAGATCATCCAGGGTGCGTAGACAGGTGCATAGACGGCGCTCATCTCGGCGGTACGACCGCGCTCGCGGCGTGTCGTCTCGACGATCTCGAACGCCGAACGGTCCGACAAAAGGCGGCGCAGCGCTGCCGCATTCAGCCTGTGGCCGCCGCGATAGGAGCGGAAGCAGCCAATGAACCGGGCGCCGGCCAGCGCCAGATCGCCCATGGCGTCCATCGTCTTGTGGCGCACGAACTCGTTGGGATAGCGCAGGCCTCCCATGTTGATCACGCGGTTGTCGTCGCCGATCACCAGGGAGTTTTCCAGCGAGGAGCCGAGCGCATAGCCGGCTGCCCACAGCCGCTCGACGTCCTTCATGAAACCAAAGGTGCGGGCCCGCGCGATATCGCGGCGGAAAATATCGGCATTCATGTCGGATGCGAAGAGCTGACGGCCGATCGCAGGGCTTTCGAAATCGATCTCGATTTCGAAGCGCGTGCCGTCATAGGGCCTGAACTCCGCCCAGGAGGCACCGTTCTCGATGCGAACCGGCTTGACCAACCTGATATAGCGGCGCTTGACCGGCAGCGAATCGATGCCCGCCTGGTCGATAGCCTCTACGAACGCCATGGCGCTGCCGTCAAGGATCGGAACCTCATGGCCGTCGATCTCGATGACGACATTGTCGATGCCGAGCCCGAAAAGCGTGGCCATCAGATGTTCGACAGTGGCGATGTGCTCGCCTGCCGGATCGCCGAGCATGGTGCACAGATCGGTAGCGCCGACCTCGGAAACGAGCGCACGGAACTCCCGGTCTTCGCTTCCATTCGAAAGCTGGAACACGACACCTGTATCAGCGTCTGCCGGCAGGAAATGAACGGTAACGGAATTGCCGCTGTGAACGCCGGTGCCGGTCAGCGTCGCACGCGATTTAAGTGTCGTCTGATAATCGTGCAAAACAAACCCCATAGCCCATACTGCCTTCGTCCGCTTCATCAGCCCGAGGGCGCGGCTCTTTGATCGGCAGGCAGGGCCACTTCCCCGAATCCCAGCAAACCGACATTGCTCGGGCGAAGATAGTTGCCCGGCAGGAAGTCTCCAAATCACGGTTTCTTACTTTGTGTAACCGCGATCCGGAGCGGGTATCGTCTCGTAACACTCTGTTTTGCAATCGCTTTTAAGATTAACAGGCAAACAACTTTTTGTCTGCCTGTTAATAACTGTTACGGACCGTTAACAGATCAATTCGCCTGGCGGCGCAGGAACGCCGGAATCTCCAGCTGATCGTCTTCCTGGACAGCCCTGCTCTGCGGCGTCAGCCGGCCCTGGTCGTCCAACTGGCCGCGGCGTGGCGCGTAAAGCTGCGGATCCTGGCTGGCAAGGCGGCGCACTTCGGGTGCCGCCTGGCGCAGTTTCGGCTCGCGCGGCTGCGCCGGCTGCAGTCGTGCGGGCTCTTCTTCGCGGCGGGTAAGGCCGTTCGTCAGGCGCTTGAGCAGTCCCATCGGTCCGCTGTTCTCGTGGTCGGCCGGACGGCTTTTGGCTTCCACCTCGGCTTTGACCACCGGCGGAAAGTCCTCGACGCGCGGCATGCGCTGGGGCGCTGCGGCTGCCGGCTGAAGCACTTCACGCTGCGGGGCAGGCTGCATCGCCTGCTGAACCATTGGCTGCACCATCGGCTGCGGCTGGGCCGGCGGAGCCTGGAAGATCTTGCTCTGCGGACGAAAATCTTCCGCCTGGGCAGCTGGCGCGGGACGCGCCATCGCCGCGGCATTCGCCTCGGCGAGCTGGATTGCCTCTGCTACAGGATCGACGGCGCGTGGCTCGTAGCCCGCCTGCTGGACAGGCGCCGGACGGTTTTCCGTGACCGGAGCGGCCGGGCGACTGACCGGCTTTGGCGGAGCCGTGCGGATGGCGATCGGCGCGGCGGCGATTTCGGCCGCCGATTTGTCGATGCCGGTCGCGACCACCGAGACGCGAATGACGCCTTCGAGGTCCTCGTCGAACGTCGCACCCAGAATAATGTTGGCCTCCTGGTCGACCTCCTCGCGAATGCGGGTCGCCGCTTCGTCGACTTCGAACAGGGTCAGGTCGCGGCCGCCGGTGATCGAGATCAACAGGCCCTTGGCGCCCTTCATCGAGGTTTCGTCGAGCAGCGGGTTGGCGATCGCGGCTTCGGCGGCGGCCATGGCGCGGCCCTCGCCGGAAGCTTCGCCCGTCCCCATCATCGCCTTGCCCATCTCGCGCATGACCGAGCGGACGTCGGCGAAGTCGAGGTTGATCAGCCCTTCCTTGACCATCAGGTCGGTGATGCAGGCGACGCCGGAATAGAGCACCTGGTCGGCCATGGCGAAAGCGTCGGCGAAGGTCGTCTTGTCATTTGCCAGCCGGAACAGGTTCTGGTTAGGGATGACGATCAGGGTATCGACGCATTTCTGCAATTCCTCGATGCCCAGATCCGCCGTCTTCATGCGGCGCTGGCCTTCGAAATGGAATGGCTTGGTGACGACGCCGACGGTGAGAATCCCCTTCTCACGCGCAGCACGTGCAACGACTGGCGCGGCCCCCGTGCCGGTGCCGCCGCCCATGCCGGCAGTGACGAAGCACATATGGGTGTTGGAGAGGTGGTCGACGATCTCGTCGATGCATTCCTCCGCCGCCGCGCGCCCGACTTCCGGTTGCGATCCCGCACCCAGGCCCTCGGTGACATGCGCGCCGAGTTGGATCAGGCGGTCCGACTTGGACATGGTCAGCGCCTGCGCGTCGGTATTGGCGACCACGAACTCGACGCCGCGCAAGCCAGCAGTGATCATGTTG
>NZ_RZSW01000900.1:0-1657 GCF_003997375.1 Mesorhizobium sp. M5C.F.Ca.IN.020.29.1.1
CTGGCTGCTGCCACGGGCTTTCAGCCTGCTGATCATCGCGGCCTTCGTGCCGGGCGCGCCTGGCGCCTACGGCGTCGGCGGCGGCTGGACGATCTATCCGCCGCTATCGACGTCGGGCCAGCCGGGACCGGCGATGGACCTTGCGATCCTGTCGCTGCACATCGCCGGCGCGTCGTCGATCCTCGGCGCCATCAATTTCATCACCACCATTTTCAACATGCGCGCGCCTGGCATGACGCTGCACAAGATGCCGCTGTTCGCCTGGTCGGTGCTGATCACCGCTTTCCTGCTGCTGTTGTCGCTTCCGGTTCTGGCCGGCGGCATCACCATGCTTTTGACCGATCGCAACTTCGGCACCACCTTCTTCGCGCCGGATGGCGGCGGCGACCCGATCCTGTTCCAGCACCTGTTCTGGTTCTTCGGGCATCCGGAAGTCTACATCCTGATCCTGCCGGGCTTCGGCATCGTCAGCCACATCGTCTCGACTTTCTCGAAGAAGCCCATCTTCGGCTATCTCGGCATGGCCTATGCCATGGTCGCAATCGGTGCGGTCGGCTTCATCGTCTGGGCGCATCACATGTACACGACCGGCCTGTCGCTCGACACGCAGCGCTATTTCGTCTTCGCCACCATGGTTATCGCGGTGCCGACGGGGGTGAAGATATTCTCGTGGATCGCCACCATGTGGGGCGGGTCGATTTCGCTCAAAACCCCGATGCTATGGGCGATTGGCTTCATCTTCCTGTTCACTGTCGGCGGCGTTACCGGCGTCCAGCTTGCCAATGCCGGTCTCGACCGCCCGCTGCATGACACCTACTACGTGGTCGCGCATTTCCATTATGTGCTGTCGCTGGGCGCGGTCTTTGCCATCTTCGCCGGCTGGTACTACTGGTTCCCGAAGATGACCGGCTACATGTATTCGCCTGTCATCGCCAACACCCACTTCTGGATCACCTTCGTCGGCGTCAACCTCGTCTTCTTCCCGCAGCATTTCCTCGGCCTGTCCGGCATGCCGCGCCGCTATATCGACTATCCGGATGCGTTTGCCGGCTGGAACATGGTGTCGTCCTACGGCTCGTATATTTCCGCCGTCGGCGTGGTCATCTTCCTCTACGGCGTGTTCGAGGCGGTCCAGAAGAAGCGGGTAGCTGGCGCCAATCCATGGGGCGAGGGTGCAACGACGCTCGAATGGCAGCTGCCTTCGCCGCCGCCCTTCCACCAGTGGGAACAACTGCCGAAGATCAAATAGGCGGCTGCCTGGGCGAATACGGAACCGCCGGTCCGCCCGGCGGTTTTGGCCAACGGAATGATGGACTAAGTACGCATGGCCCTTGTCGACGACACATTGACTGACGAACCGGGCTTTCGCATGTCGGAAGCAACGGCGGGCGATTTCTTCGCCCTGTTGAAGCCGCGTGTCATGTCGCTGGTGGTGTTCACCGCCTTTGTCGGTTTGGTCGCGGCCCCCGTGACCATCAACCCGCTTCTGGCGGTGATCGCCATCCTGGCTATTGCCATTGGTGCTGGCGCGTCCGGCGCGCTCAACATGTGGTATGACGCCGATATCGATGCGGTGATGACCAGGACCGCCGGCCGTCCTGTGCCGGCCGGCCGCATCCGGCCGGGCGAGGCGTTGAGTTTCGGCCTGGTGCTGTCG
>NZ_RZSW01000901.1:0-1633 GCF_003997375.1 Mesorhizobium sp. M5C.F.Ca.IN.020.29.1.1
CAGGTGGGGGACCTGTACCGCTGCAGCGGGGCCACGAGCAGCGACCCGAGCCATGCGCCACGCTGCAGGACCTCGATTTCGGGCCAAGCCTCGAGCCCGCAACTCGCCTTGCTTCTCGGAAATCATAAGGCTTTGTGGGGCGGTTAAGCAGCGCGATATGGCCGCGGCGATACGAAGTTTTCATCTTTACCCTGTTCAGACGGTCAGGCTGCCTTCGCCGCCGGCTTGGCTGCCTTGACATGGGTTATACTGCGGCGACCGTCGACGCCGATCGGAACGTCACCGTCAACCGTAGCGCGACGCACAACCCGGTGCTGGTCGCCATAGTCGTTGACCGCATAATGCTGGGTAGCACGGTTGTCCCAGATAGCGACGTCGCCTACTTGCCAGCGCCACCGCACGGTATTTTCCGGGGCAGTGACGTAGGACTGGAACACCTCGTAGAGTTTGGCGGAATCGCTCTTGGAAAGGCCGACGAGGCGCTGCACGAAATTGCCGAGCAGCAGCGACTTCTCCCCGGTTTCCGGATGGACGCGCACGACCGGATGCTCGGTCTCGTAGATCGTCGATGTGAAGACTTCCTCGAAGTGCCTCTTCTCTTCGGCTGTGGCGCGCGGGCGCACGGCTGCGTAGTCGTAGGCATTGCTATGAATAGCCCACAGATTGTCCGCCAATATTTTGAGCGGCGCCGGCAGATTCTCGTACGCGGCGTGCGTGTTGGACCAGATCGTGTCGCCCCCCGCCGCCGGAATGACGACGCCACGTAGGACCGAGAATTTCGGATAGGCATCGACGAAAGTCACATCGGTATGCCACTGGTCTGCCCTGCCACCGCCACGGCCGGAATCGAGATTGAGGATTGAGGCCGTGCCGGCTGCCGGCCCCTGCGTGGGATGAGGTACAAGGTCACCCAGACGCCGCGCGAACAATTCCTGCTCCGCATCGTCGAGATGCTCCTGGCCGCGGAAGAAGATCACCTTGTGTTTTAGAAGAAGCTGGTTGATGGCTGCTATCGCTGCGTCCGAAAGGTCTCCGCCAAGGCGAACGCCTCTGATTTCAGCTCCGACACGGCTGGTCAGCGGTACAACGTCGGAGTCAGGAATGGTCCGGTTGACAAGGACTGGATTGCTCATGGGTTCTCCTGTTTTATCTTGAAAGGGATAGCAAGTCACATCCGGCCAGCGGATGTCCGCGCTGCGTTGAAAAGTCTCATCGCTAGTCGACAGAGCTATCGAACAGGATAATTGACGTAAACTATAGAAAGAATGTTCTAATTTAAACTGGCTCGACGAAAGAGCAGTCTCCGTTGCTCCGGTCTCGGTGTTGAGTTCTCTAAGGCTGCGCCACACCTTGCTCCCCACGCCGGCAAATGATCTCACTATGCAGCCCCGTGCTCGCACGCTACCAAACTAATTGCCGCTGCTGCAACACGCCCCCCTGGCGGCCTGCACCGAAACGACGACAGGGGTGCATCTGATTAGCCGTGAACCCAGGTCTCAAAGACCATCCGGCGCGACGAGCGGACGCACCGCACGTGTGACACCCGCCTTGTGGGGCAGGGTTGCCTTTCTCAATCCCGGCGTTGGTCGGCGTCCCAATGAGCAGCAAGCTATTATCGGCCGCCGAATCTTAG
>NZ_RZSW01000902.1:0-1632 GCF_003997375.1 Mesorhizobium sp. M5C.F.Ca.IN.020.29.1.1
GTTCAGCCTCGACGGCATCGGGCGGCGGCAATCTGAATGCACGATGATGCACGTTCATGCAACCACCGCCATGTCTTTGCGTTTAACCGCCTTCAATCCTGCGGAGCGACAAAATGACGGCATTCCCGATTACAATCTACCTGAATCACAGGCCGATGGTGGTCGCGTCGATAGCCGACGCTGCGAAAGCGCTTCAGCAACCATGGCCATTCATGGACAAGCCGTCCCGACTTGAAGCAATCCGAATGGTTGACGAATGCCTAGCCGGACACTGCAGCCTACACGCTGCGATCGCTGCCTTCCAGACGACCGCAACTGAACAGCGGCTTCTTAAGCGAAAGCCTCCAAGCATAGGCCTCAAGAAATTTGACCGGGTTGCTGAAGACCTGATGTGAGATCATGCCGCCCTCGCCATCTTGAACAGCTGACATGCCTCGCCCGCCATCCCCTGTGCCGACCGCTTGCGCGGCGTCCAGGCTCGGTAACACTCGGGCCAAGCGTCGCCTTGGGCCCTCAACGTCCAACTTATCGTCCTAGAGCGGTTCATCGTTTCACGGAAATGCCGAACCGCTCTATCTCTATGTTTTTGCGCAATTCCGGACGGGAAACCGTTTAGCACTTTTCCTGGAATTGCCCTAAACGTTAACGCGAATAGCCTGAGCTTCCGTTTCGACCTCGCGCTTCAGTGCTGCCTCGTGCGTTTCTTGATGTAGGATACCGAGGGACATGCCTTTCAACCACCGCGGCCCTCAGCGGCTGCGCTACGCGCTCAAGCGAAACCGTGTGACGTCGATGGCCGCGGCCATCAACGTCTGCGTGTAGGTAGCTTGCGGATTGCTGAAGATCGCCTCGGTCGGCCCTTCCTCAACGATCTTACCCTGCTTCATGACGATGATGTAGTCGGCCATGGCGCGCACGACAGCGAGGTCGTGGCTTATGAACAGATACGACAGTTCATGGTCGGCCTGCAGCTTGCGCAGCAGTTCGACGATCTGCTTCTGGACGGAGCGGTCGAGTGCCGAGGTCGGCTCGTCGAGAACAACCACCTTGGGCTTGAGAATCATCGCCCGCGCGATGGCGATGCGTTGGCGCTGGCCGCCGGAGAATTCGTGCGGGTAGCGATTGCGCGCATTCGGATCAAGCCCGACCTCGCGCAAGGCCTCGACTGCGCGCAGATCGCGTTGCCTGCCCGACAGGGTCGGCTCATGCACCAGAAGTCCTTCGGTGATGACCTGGCCAACGGTCATGCGCGGCGACAACGAACCGAACGGGTCCTGGAAGACCAGCTGCAACTCACGCCGCAGCGGCCGCATGGCCCGGCGGTCGGTGGCGGAAATATCGCGATCGCCAAAGCGGATGAGGCCATCACTTGGCAGGAGCCGCAGCAAGGCTCGGCCGAGCGTCGATTTTCCCGAACCGGATTCGCCGACGATGCCGATGGTCTGATTTCGTTTCAGCCGGATCGAAATGTGATCGACTGCGCGCAGGATCAGCGGCTCTCCAGCAAGAAACCCGCCGCCGATCTTGAAGGTCACTTCGACATTCCTGCCGTCGAGCAGGACCGGCGCATTTGGCGGTGGCGGCGCTTTGGTTCCGGTCGGCTCGGCGGCCAGCAGCATCTTGGTATAGGCA
>NZ_RZSW01000903.1:0-1620 GCF_003997375.1 Mesorhizobium sp. M5C.F.Ca.IN.020.29.1.1
CCGCAGGGCACTGCTGGAGCAGGTCGACGAAATCCAGAATGCCAACGGCTGGTACAGATGGGATACGACTAGGCGCGGCAGATTCTATTGCCTATCGCTGCTGTTGTAGTTGCTTTTTCAAATAATCGTCGCGAGACTGTCGGCTTTTCAGGGCGAGGGGTCCCGCTCTTGGGGGGTGGTAATCTGTTCAGAGGGATGCTTGTTGGCTTGCCTAGTCGAAAAGGAATAGGAAAGCTTGTGGCAGCGGCCGACGGGCGGTGCAAGATCTCGATTTTCTATTCCATTCAACGCACAGAGGAAGTCGAATATGATGTCGGCCAAGTCGAACGGGCTTTCCTCAGTCCGCAGACCCGTGCCTATGTTTTTAGTGAAGATCGGATGCGCGTCGGCCGTGTCACCGACTTTCTTCACAATGAGAACGGACTCATCACCTATGAAGTGAGCTTTCCGAATGGGAAACGCCAGGACTTCAGCGAAATAGATCTTTTCGTGCGGCCGTGGAACGCGCCGGAGGATCCCGCAGAAATCTTAGCCGCAGGCGGAGCCGAAAGTCAGTTTCTACATGATAGGCGTCAGTCTGCGATCGGCCCGCTTCGTGCCCTCACCAGCGCGTCGCAGGGTCTGACATCTCTTTTGTCCGCCGGAATTGACTTCGTGCCACATCAGGTGGCGGCCGTGCGACGCGTGCTGAGTGATCCTATCCAGCGCTATTTGCTCGCCGATGAGGTTGGCCTCGGCAAGACGATCGAGGCGGGCCTCATCATCCGTCAGCACCTCATTGATAACGCCGAAACTAGAGTTCTAATCGCGGCGCCGGCGAAGCTGTGCGAGCAATGGCGCCGTGAGTTGAGCAAAAAGCTTCGCCTGGATCAGTTCGGTGCACCCTTTGAATGCTGCTCGCATGAAGATCTTGCGCGCGTCAGCCGGACACCAGACGTCTTGGTGGTCGATGAAGCCCACCATCTGGTCGGGTTTGAAGACGGCCCAATGGCCCAATCGGCCGCGCGCCTTCGTGAGCTCGCCCAGGATGCGCCGGTGCTGTTGCTGCTGTCGGCAACGCCGCCACTTGGCGATGAAGCAAAGTTCCTCGCGCTGCTCAATCTGCTCGATCCACTGACCCATCCCTTGGAGGACCTGGCCGGCTTTCGCATCAAGCTGGAACAGCGCCGTTCGATCGGGCGTGTCCTCCTAAGTCTCAATCATGACGCCCCCGGGCTTGTCCTTCGCCAGCGGGGCGCCGAACTTGTGAGATCCTTCCCGGACGATCCGATCATCCAAGTTCTTGCGCCGCAAATGATAGCCGCCACCCGCGACGCGCCGGGTGACCTGGCCGGGCTGTGTGGCGCGCTCAAGGAGCATATTGCTGACAGCTACCGCATTCATCAGCGGTTGATCCGGTCGCGGCGCGCCGATGCGCAGGGCTGGGAATTCAGGCCGCGCGGACCTGAGGTAGGGGACGAAACGAATCTGAGCCACGTTCGGACCGAGAGCGATCCCGCGGATCAAATGGAGACGCTGCTCGCGACATTGGAGGATTGGCGCTTCGCAGCTGTCGAGTCTCTTGCCGGCGACGATGGCGCACGCACGCGCCTTTCTGAGCGCTACCGTGCGCTCCTGAGC
>NZ_RZSW01000904.1:0-1620 GCF_003997375.1 Mesorhizobium sp. M5C.F.Ca.IN.020.29.1.1
GGCCCTACTGGGCGACGAAGATGCGCACCTCGTCCTCGCAGGCCGAAGGCGCCGAGCGCGAGTTCCAGGTGGCGACGCTCGAATTCATCGGCGAGGACGGCGCGTTGACCGGCGTCAAATGCTGCGAGGTCGATGAAAAGCGCAAGCCGATCGCCGGCACGGAATTCGTCATCCGCGCGGATCTCGCCTTCATCGCCATCGGCTTTGCCGGGCCGGCTACCGTCGGACCGGTGTCGGAACTGGCTGGCCAGATGAAGATCGTCATCGACAGCCGCCGCTCGAACAACGTCGAGGCCAATGACCGCGACTACAAGACCAGCGTCGAAAAGCTCTATGCGGCGGGCGATGTGCGCCGCGGTCAATCGCTGGTCGTCTGGGCGATCCGCGAGGGCCGGCAGGCGGCTCGTTCGATCGACGAGGCGCTGATGGGATCGAGCGTGCTGCCGCGCTGAGTCTGTCTCGAGCGCTACTCCTGCGGCCATCTGAAGGCGCTTTCTGCCCTTCCGGTGCCCGGGGCAGGTTTAATGCATGTCGCGCAAAAGTGTGCAGCGGTTTTGCGATAACGACATGCTTAAAAACAACAACCTAAAGCGCGTCGCATGAGGCCGGTCACACGCGACGCGCTTTAGGGAGTGATCGCCGTGGTCGTTTCGGTTGCGGCCGCCGCCGCAGGCTGTCCCCTGGGCGGCCAGGAAAAATCGTCGGCGCGGCCGGGCGAAGCAGCGGGCGCCTTGCCCTCGACGACAAGTTTTTCGCCAGACCCGTCGGCCTTTGCCGGCGCTGCGGCGCCGAGAAGTTCCGAACCGCCGTCGAGTGCCGGATCGTTGAGCAGCATCGGCACGGTGCGATCGACGGCCATGGGTGCCGGTGCCGGCGCCCCGACGGGAGCGCCCGCTGGCGCGTAAGCTGCCGGTGTGCCCGTGGGCGCGGTCATTCCAAGGATCTTCATCAAGGGCTTTTCGGCATAGAAGGCGAGCTTGCGTTTGCCGGCTTTCGACACATAGATGCCGTCGTCGGTGCGCAGGCGCACCGGCTGGCCGTTGATATCAGGCCCGCTGGTGACAAAGGCGCCGTCCTCGTCGACGAAACCGTCCCAGATGTCGACGAATTCGCCGCCATGACTTTCGGCCGTCGTGCGATAGATGTCGTTGAAAGCCAGCATGTCTGAGGTCATCTTCGGCGCCTTGAATGCCGGCATGCCGACCCACAGATACGGCACCTTGACCGATGCAATGGCCTTGCCGAACGCTTCGGTCCGGCGTTCGTATTCGTTGGTCCAGGCCTCGGACCGCGGCTGTTCGCGTTCCCCGTTCACGCGCATTTGCTGCCGATCGTTGGAGCCCAGCATGACGATTACGGCCGCGGGCTTTTCGGTCTCGATCAGCGACTTGATCTGTTCGGGCCAGTTGTAGAAATCGTCACGCACGAAACCGGACGAACCGTTGCTGTGAACGACGATCCTGATCTTGGTGTTTTCGGCAAAGGCGGTATCGAGACCTTCGCCGAGGCCGCTCGCCATGAAATCGCCGACCACCAGAACGGTGCGGGCATCCGGCGCCTTCTCGACAATCGGGGTTGCCGGCTCAGCCGGCCGGCGCGGCGCCGCGCGGGGCTTTCTTG
>NZ_RZSW01000905.1:0-1612 GCF_003997375.1 Mesorhizobium sp. M5C.F.Ca.IN.020.29.1.1
CGCCGGCGCGCGGCGGTTTCCTGTCGCCGGTGCTGCTTGGCCATATGCGGCAGACGTTGGAGAAAAAGGAACAGTCGCTGCTGTTCCTCAACCGGCGCGGCTATGCGCCGCTGACGCTGTGCCGGGTCTGCGGCCATCGCTTCGGCTGCCCGGTCTGCTCGGCCTGGCTGGTCGAGCACCGCTTTCGCGGCCAGCTCGTCTGCCACCATTGCGGACACAATGAGCGACGGCCCGAGGCCTGCCCGGAATGCGGCACGCTTGATCATTTGGTCGCGTGCGGGCCGGGCGTCGAACGCATCGCCGAAGAGGTCGTCGCGCATTTCCCCGACGCCCGAACCATCGTCTTGTCGTCCGACCTGATGGGCGGCGTGCGGAGGCTGAGGTTAGAGCTTGAAGCCATCGCCAACGGCGAGGCCGACATAGTCATCGGCACGCAGCTCGTCGCCAAGGGCCACAATTTCCCAAACATGACCCTGGTCGGCGTGGTCGACGCCGATCTTGGCCTGGCCAATGGCGATCCGCGCGCCGCCGAGCGCACCTTCCAGCTGCTCAGCCAGGTGACCGGCCGCGCCGGCCGTACCGGCAAGAAGAGCCTTGGCCTGCTGCAGACCTTCCAGCCCGACCATCCGGTGATGCGGGCGATCGTCTCCGGCGATGCGGAGGCCTTTTACGAGCGCGAGATCGCCGAGCGCGAGCGGGCGGCGCTGCCGCCCTTCGGCCGGCTCGCCGGCGTCATCGTCAGCGCGGCGACGCGGGCGGAAGCCGAAGGGCACGCCCGCGGCCTGCGGCGGGCGGCGCCCCAGGCCTCCGACCTGTTCGTGCTCGGCCCGGCCGAGGCGCCGCTGTCGCTGATCGGCGGTCGCCATCGCTTTCGCCTGCTGATCCAAGGCGAGCGGCGCGCCGACATGCAGGGGTTCATTCGCACCATGCTGGCCGAGGGACCGAAGATGCGGGGCTCGGTGCGGGTGCAGGTCGACATAGACCCGCAGAGCTTTTTGTGAGAGGCCGTCAGCTCACAGGCTTTTCGTAAATTGCCGACGCCATCTGGCGCATGTCTCTTCCTTCGCTAGAATGCCCGAAATTTCGAACCAGCCATTTTCGAGGGGGCAGTATGGAATTTGCGTTTCCGTGGCCGATGAGCCAGGGCGAGTGGCTGGCGTGGTCGAGCGCCGTCGTGACCTTGCTGTTCGGCCTGCTGCTGTTCCTGGCGCCGGGGCTGGCCTTCCGGATTCTGCGGCTGCAGGTCAAGCCTGAGAAGGCGGCAGCGATCGCCGAAGGGCGCGGCCGGATGTCGGGTTTTTATCTTGGCGTCAGCCTGTGCTGCATTCTGCTGGCGCAACCGCTGCTCTACATGGCGCTTGGCTTTTCCTGGCTGTTCACCGCCTTCGGCCGCCTGCTGTCGATGATGTCGGACGGCGCCAACACGCCTTTCAACTGGGCGTCCATCGTGGTGGAACTGGTGCTGGCGGCGCTGCCGCTTGCCTTCGCCTTCGGCTTTGTGCCTTGAATCAAAGGCTAATTCGGGACCGACGGTCGAACCGCACCGCCGGATGCGACAATAGTGCCTGAAAACCATGCGGGACGACGCATTGCGGTCTTAAAATGCCTGTGC
>NZ_RZSW01000906.1:0-1608 GCF_003997375.1 Mesorhizobium sp. M5C.F.Ca.IN.020.29.1.1
CTATCTCGGCTCGAACGTCTCCTACAATCTGAAGAAGCTGGTTGATCTCGGCTTCATCAACCACCAGCGCTCGCGTATCGACCGCCGTTCGGTGCGGGTTTCGCTGACGCCGAAGGGCAGTGAGGTGGCGGAAGTCGTCGCCGGCCTCTACGAGCGCCATGTCGGCTCAATCGAGCAGGTCGGCGGCATCAACACCGAAGAATTCAAGCAGATGAACCGCGCCCTGCAGCGGCTGGATCGGTTCTGGAACGACACGATTGCGTATCGGATGTAAGGCGCCGCATCGAGATCGGGAGCCGCCCCACAGAAGCGCGGTCGGGACAGCCAATCAAGGACCGGTGCCGAAAAGCATCGGTCTTTCCGTTTCGTGATACCGGCCGATCCAAATCACGGTCAGGGCCACGTTGCCGCCATATTCCCGGTGAAAGCGAGGATGCGGGTGATGTTGCGGCGAAAGCCGGCGTCTCCCTGAACGCGCGTCGCCCCCGGCGCGCTCTCGCGAAGTGATAGGGGTCATGGTTGGCGAATTGTTAACAATGCCAACCCTAGAGTGCGGGCGGCATCGCCCGGTGAAATTGTTACAGGAATGTCTGGAGCGTACATGAGAACCAGTCGCCGTTTCTTCCTTTCCGGAGCCTCCGCGTTGGCCGCGACGATGCTTGCCGGTGGTGCCAGCGCGCAGGACGTGATCGCGGATATCCTGAAATCCTCAGGCCGCGGCAACTGGAACGACCAGTTCGACGCCCGCGCCAGCCAGGGCGGCAAGGTGGCCTCGACGCTGCCGATCGTCAGCCTGCAGACCGTTGCGTACACCGAGCAGGCGATAGCGCAGTATCAGAACATTGTCGCGCAGGGCGGCTGGGAGCCGGTCCCGGATACCAAGAAATTGCAGCTCGGTGTTGTCGACCCCGACGTGGTGCCATTGCGCAGGCGCTTGATGATTTCGGGCGACCTGGCGCAGAGCGCCGGCCTGTCAGAGGCCTTCGATTCCTATGTCGATGCGGCGGTCAAGCGCTTCCAGGCGCGCCATGGCCTGCCTTCCGACGGGACCCTGGGTCAATATACCTATGCGGCGATGAATGTTTCGGCGCAGGTCCGGCTTGGCCAGCTGCAGACGAATCTGCAGCGGCTGAACGAACGCGCCGGCACGCTGGGCAACCGTTATGTGTTGGTCGACATCCCGGGCGCCCAGATCGAGGCGGTCGAGAACGACCGCGTCGTGCTGCGCCACACCGCCGTTGTCGGCAAGATCGACCGCCAGACGCCGATCGTCGATTCCAAGATCAACGAGATCATCGTCAATCCCTACTGGAACGCGCCGGTATCGATCGTGCGCAAGGATATCATTCCGCTGATGCGGAAGGACCCCAACTACCTCAAGGACAGCAAGATCCGCCTGTTCGCACCGGATGGCAGCGAGGTCGATCCGCTGACCGTCGACTGGTCGACCGACGACGCGGAGAAATACCGATTCCGTCAGGATCCGGGCGCCGGCAACGCGATGGCCTCGGTCAAGATCAATTTCCCGAGCCCGGACGGCGTCTACATGCACGACACGCCGCAGCAGAGCCTGTTCGGCAAGATGATGCGCTTCGATTCCTCGGGTTG
>NZ_RZSW01000907.1:0-1607 GCF_003997375.1 Mesorhizobium sp. M5C.F.Ca.IN.020.29.1.1
ATGCTCGACCGGCTTTCGGCCAGCTTGGCGAGGTCGTCTTCGAGTGCCTTCGACAGGATTGAACGGTCCCCGGCGAGCCTGTTCATGTGATCAGAGATAAGCCCGTTCACGCTCTGCAGGTCGATTTCCAACGCCTTCGAGAGCTGGCCACGGTCTCCCGCCAGCTTTTCGGACTGGCCTGCTATGACGTCCTTGATCGTGTTGAGATCGGACTCCAGCGCGCGCTTGAGAATGTCGCGGCCTTCGGCCAGCTTCTCGACCTGGCCGGTAACCAGACCATCGATGCTCGACCGGCTTTCAGCCAGTTTGGCGAGGTCGTCTTCGAGTGCCTTCGACAGGACTGAACGGTCCTCGGCGAGCCTGTTCATGTGATCGGAGATAAGGCCATTCACGCTGTGCAGGTCCGTTTCCAACGCCTTCGAAAGCTGACCACGGTCTTCCGCCAGCTTTTCGGACTGGCCTGATATGACGTCCTTGATCGTGTTGAGATCGGACTCCAGCGCGCGCTTAAGGATGTCGCGGCCTTCGGCCAGCTTCTCGACCTGACCGGCGACCAGCCCGTCGATGCTCGACCGGCTTTCCGCCAATTTGGCGAGGTCTGCCTCGAGCGTTTGCGAAAGCAGGCTGCGATCCTCGGCGAGCCTGCCCGAATGGTCCTCGATCAGGCCTCGGATACCGGACAGGTCGTTTTCGAGCGAGCGCGAAAGCAGGCTGCGGTCCTCCGCCAGTTTGGCGGAATGGCTCTGGATGAGATCCTTGATGCCGACAATGTCGGTTTCCAACGCCTTGGCAAGTATGGCGCGACCTTCGGCGATCTTCTCGACCTGACCGGCGACCAGGCCGTCGATGCTGGCGCGACTGTCGGCCAGCTTGCCGAGATCGGCCTCGAGGGCGCGTGAAAGAATGCTGCGGCCTTCGGCGAGCTTGCCAACATGGCCGGCAACCATTTCGTCAATGATCGTACGGGCTTGTACAAGTTTTCCGGAGTCTTCGTTCAAGGCTTGGGAAAGCCTGTTGCGGCCCTCTTCGAGCCTTTCGAGATGGCTGCCGAGCGAAGCATCGATGGCGGCGCTTGACTCGTTGACCTTGCGCAGATCCTCTTCGAGGGCGCGCGAGATCAGGTTGCGGCCTTCGGCGAGCTTCTGCACCTGGTCGGTGACAGCCGCGTCGATGCCGGCGCGGCTTTCGGCGAATTTCGCAAGATCGGCCTGCATTGCCGCCGCCATGCGTTCGCGGCTTTCGGAAAGCTTGCGGCTGTGGTTCTCGACGGCTTCTTCGATGCCGACGCGGGCATCGGAAAGCCGCTGGATGTCGGCGTCGAAGGAGCGCGACACCACATGACGGGCCGCTTCCATGCGCCCTGCGAAATCGCCTGCGCGTGCTTCAAGCATGGACGAAGTCGACGAAACAATGTCGGCCATGTCGGCGCCGATCTGGGTCTTGCCCTGATCGATCATCGCCGACAGCGTCTCCTTGCTCTCCTGGAAGGTATGGGCGATTTCGCGCGCGCGCTCGACCAGCGTCTCGTTGATCTGGCGTGCGCGAGCCTCGAGCGCGGCGTTGAGCTTCTGGGTGCCGGTGTCCAGCGCTTCGGCGCGGGTCTGAAA
>NZ_RZSW01000908.1:0-1607 GCF_003997375.1 Mesorhizobium sp. M5C.F.Ca.IN.020.29.1.1
GGCTGGGATGGAACGTGGTCACACAAGGCGGGCGAGAAACCGATGAATTCGACGGTCTGAAACCCACATACATCCTCGCAATATCGTCGGCCTCCACCGTTGTTGGCTGCGCAAGGCTCCTGCCTGCGACCGGACCGACCATGATCGAGGCGCTGTTTCCTGATCTGGTGCAGTCTGGCATGTTCAAGCCGCATCCTGCGATGATTGAGAGCTCGCGCTTCTGCGTCGACACCTCGCTCGACGAGGGGAGGGCAGGGGGCTCGCTCCACGATGCGACACTCACCATGTTCGCCGCCATCATCGAATGGTCGATGGTCAACGGATATCGCCAGATCGTGACCGGGACGGACCTTCGCATCGAGCGCATCCTCAATAGAGCCAGTTGGCCGATGAGCCGGATCGGGGAGCCGCGGAAGATCGGCGAAACGACTGCCATCGCCGGGATGCTGCCGGCAGACCGCGCGAGCTTCGAGCGCGTGCGCCCGCCGTCATACCGCTCCGTCCTCTGCCCGAAGCTGCGTGCCGCCTGAGCGAGGATGGCCATGACCCAGCTTCGCTCCCATCCGCGACTGATCCGCAAGCTGCAGGAAGCGCTCGGCGACCAGCTCTGCGTCGCCCTCGATGACGCGACCGTCGTCGAGATCATGCTCAATCCGGATGGCCGGCTTTTCATCGAGCGGCTGGGCCACGGCGTCGCACCGGCCGGAGAGATGACCGCCGCAACCGCCGAGGTCGTCATCGGCAGCGTGGCGCATGCGCTCCATTCGGAGGCAGACGATGATCGGCCGATCGTCTCGGGCGAGTTGCCCATCGGCGGGCACAGATTCGAGGGCCTCCTGCCTCCGGTGGTCGCGGCGCCGACCTTCACCATCCGGCGGCGCGCGTCGCGGCTCATTCCGCTCAAGGACTATGTAAAGACCAAGGTGATGACGACGCGCCAGGCGGATATCATCCGCAACGCGATTGCCTCACGGCTCAACATCGTCATTTCCGGGGGCACAGGTTCCGGCAAGACCACGCTCGCCAACGCTGTGATTGCCGAGATCGTCGAGACGGCTCCGGAGGATCGCATCGTGATCCTCGAGGATACGGCCGAGATCCAGTGCGCGGCAGAGAACGCTGTCGCGCTGCACACGAGCGATACGATCGACATGGCGCGGCTCCTGAAGAGCACGATGCGGCTGCGTCCGGATCGGATCATAGTCGGCGAGGTTCGCGATGGGGCCGCGCTGACGTTGCTGAAGGCCTGGAACACCGGCCATCCGGGCGGCGTGACCACGATCCATTCCAATAGCGCCATGTCGGCGCTGCGCCGCCTCGAGCAGCTCACCGCCGAGGAGAGCCAGCAACCCGACTGCAAGGACGGTTCCGGGTTTACGCAGCATAGCTGTCCTCGTCGATCTGGGGGTAGGATTCAGTTTTGTATCGGCCGCCCTCGAACCGCTCGACGTGGACCACGTCGCGCACGCGCCGTCCGCGGCCCGTGCGCTCGATCGAGACGACCAGATCGACGGCTTCGGCGATGACCTCCTGCATCGGCTGCTGGCTCGCCTCGGCGGTGAGCTGCTCGAGGCGGCGCAGCGCCGACATGGCGCTATTGGAATGGC
>NZ_RZSW01000909.1:0-1607 GCF_003997375.1 Mesorhizobium sp. M5C.F.Ca.IN.020.29.1.1
CTTGAGCGGATCGCATTCGAACCACTCGTTTAGATAGTCACCGATACTCATCGTCATCAGTTTCACGAAGCTTTCCTGCTTGGAGGTTGAAAGCCTGCGGAATCGATTGCCCATCTTGAGCAGCGACAGCAGGTCGCCGAATCCGCCGCCAAGATTGGGTGGAGTTTCCAGTAGAGTATCGCGGATAATATCGGCAGCCGACCTAATTTCATCCTGAAAAGCGCGATAGCGCTCAGCATCGCGTGGGGAAAAACGTTGGATCTCTCGTTCTGTCCCCTCGATGCTGGGCGGAATGAACATCGCACCGCCCTCAGGCAGGGGCAGAAGTGTCGTGCCGGTTCGCTCTATGATATCCAAGCCATGGACTGCAAGCTCCAGGTCACGGACAACGTTCGGGTGGAGCAACCCGACCACGTAGGAGCATACAGAATTACGGAAGCCCGGATAAAACTCCTCGGTAACAGCAGCACCGCCTATGATGCCTCGCCTCTCAAGCACGAGCGTCTTCAGGCCGGCACGAGATAGGTAGCCCGCCGTCGTAAGGCCGTTGTGCCCGCCCCCGATTATGACAACGTCATATTCAGCCCTGCTCGTCATCAACTACCTCGTACGGCTGCAGTTCGCCAAATAATTCGAACATCGTTCCAATTAGAACGTAATTGCCTGAAAGTCAATGGAGGACAAAGCGAAGACCCAAACGGAACCGGGCGTAGTGACAGCGTACGGACGCGGCAGCTTGACCGTCCTTGTGCTGTGTTGCGGTCCCCTTGCATTCTTGCATTCACTGGGCCCACAACCTACGCAAATTGTGAGTTGCGCGGGCAATGTCCGGCGGTTCAGGTAATTTGGCCTCATGCCACTGATTCCAAAGGGTGCCACCGCCGGAGCCGACACTGCGCCAAGAACGCACCGTCCAAGCCAGATCCTATGAGGAGGGTGGATAGCGACCTGAGCTGTTGAGCTGTGGCAAGGTGCGGTCGCTTAAACACAATCACCTTACCTGGGAGACAAGCGTGCCCGTTGCAGCTCACCGACCGAAAGCGCCGACCGTTCGCGGTAGGGACGCTCATTGCTGAGAGCCCCCCGCACAGATCCGGACGAGCCCAATTCGGGCATCCGGCTCCTACCTCGGATGTCTGACGGCGAAGCGTTCGCGAGGCCAAGGGTGAAGGATACGCGGTGGTGGGAGCCAATCGTCGGCTAGTTTCCTCATCCGTTTCCATGACAGGGCATGCCTTTGGCTGCGCCGTCGAAGCGTCCGCTTCCATAGGCTTGTGACCTGTTCCCGAAACGCGCTGATAGACCGGTAGTTGGTCGGTACAGCATGATAGGCGTAATAGCCGGCGAGCACCTGCCTCAGCCATTTCCCCTGCTCGGGGATCGGATGATGCATGCGCCGTTGCAGTTCGACCTTGATCTCTTTCAGCTTTGCCCATCGGCCCATCGGCTGTCCCGCCGACTTTTGCGGTGGATTTGGAACCGATCGTGCCGATTCTTTCGGCAGATGTGGATAAAGCCTAGGAAATCGAAGGTTTCCGGTCTGCCAACGCCCTTCCTCTTGCGTGTGTCCGCGGCGAAGCGGCCAAACTCGATCAGTCGTGTCTTGT
>NZ_RZSW01000090.1:0-15481 GCF_003997375.1 Mesorhizobium sp. M5C.F.Ca.IN.020.29.1.1
CCACTACGTCCACATCGCGGGAGGCAAGCCAAGGCTCCGCCGCCTCAGGCGTCGCCAATTCAGGCCCACCGGCGACGATTTTGATCACCGGAAATAGCCTTCGGGTAATCGCGGCAAGCTCGCGGTAGGCGAGGTTGTTCCACAGATAAATCGAGAAGCAGATTATGTCGGGCTTCACGGCGTCAATTTTCGCCAGGTAACGCCAGATTTCCGAGTTCTTCCGCTCGTAGTGGGAAAGGCGCGCCCAATCGAGGTCGATCATTTCCACCTGGCAAGCGAGGAGCTGGCTGTTACCCTGCAATTCAGCGGCAAGGCCATAGGTCGCAAGGGGGAACTCTATAGAGATCGACGTCAGGAGTATTTTCATCCGCGCAAGCCACGAGCAATGACGGCTTCACTTTGAGGACAAATGCACCGGCCGCACTTCGGAAGGTCCCGCCCGACCAAATTCGTAATTGTCATTTCAGCACAGCAACGGTGGCACTCGCAATGCCGTTCCAATTCGGTCGTCGAAAGCGAGCGCAATATCGCTGCTTGATCTTGAAATATAAGCTTACATTATAAGCGATCGATAGTCAAAGAACTTCGCAGTCCGTCGAGAAAGGTATCCAAAGACGCAAATAATAATTATCTCAATATTTCTTTAAAACTTTCTAGTGTGCCGAGAGGCGGATCACGTCACGCCGGACCGGTAGGGAATGTCGACGACGCGCTGGATTTCCGGGTCTACCACAACTTTCTCATACCGATGCGGTAGGCAACGGCTGGATGACCGACGCGCAGTTCCTGAACGGGCTTGCGCTCTCCGGCATCCTCCTCGCTCCCCTTATTATTTTCTGTACCTTCGTTGGCTACTTCGGGGGCGGCCCGCTCAGCGCGGTCGCCATGACTGTCCGCATCTTCCTGCCTGCCTTCGGCTTCTCGCTGCTCCTGCATGACCGCCTGGGGAAAGTGGTCGAGAACCGGGTGCTGCACAGCTTCCTCGAAGGAGTCGCCGCCTGGGTGGTCGGACTGATCGCCGCGACAACAGTCGAACTAGCGGTCACGCTCGTCCAGCGGCTGCCGTCACTCCCGGCCGGCCTGCTGGTTTTCGTGGTGGCTCTTGCGGTCCTGTATATGTGGAAATCCAAGATGAATGTTGTGCTGGCAGTGCTCGGCGCGTGCTGCGGTGAGAGCACGAATACCTGTGGTGGGCGCCTGCCGGCGCGGGTCAAGGAATGTCGGAGAGGCTGATCGTCAGCCATTACAAGAACAACTATGGCGGCGATTTCGGATCCTTCGATCGCTCGCGGGGAGTTTTCCGCCATGGCCTGGGCGCAGGGCGGCGGTTCGGGCTGGGTGCTGCTCACCTACTCGTCGCGGGACCGTAAGCTGGTAAATGCCTGGGCCGCCGATCACACCACGACCATCGCCGGCGGTGTCCCGAACCTCGCTTTCGACATGTACAAGCACACCTATCACATCGATTTCGGCGCGAAGGCCCTAGGGCTCAGACCGCCTTATCGCTCGAGGCCTTACGCTGCCGCTGATAGTCTTCCGTGGTTCGCGGCGGCGAGCGACCAGGGCCGGCATAAGGATCGAAGCCCTCATCCATGGCCGCATCGACACGGCAATTGTCGCACATCCGTACAAGGTCGAGCCGCCGTGCGTTCTCGCCTGCAAACATCCAGTGTTTGCCTTCGAGCTTGGCGACGATCCGCTCGACAGTGCTCCTTGTGCCGAACGGCTTCGCGCAGCGGATGCAGTTGTACGGCTCCTCTTGCTTCACGACCCGGCTGCGAGCGCCCCATGCCTGAAAATCCACCTGCGGCGTCAAGGTGATGACCTTCTCCGGGCAGGTCGCGGCGCAAAGGCCGCACTGCACGCAGGCGCTCTCGGAAAAATATAAGGCCGGCTGCTGCTCGCTGTCGGAAAGCGCCCCCGTTGGACAGGCCGATACACAAGAGAGGCAGAGCGTGCAGCCGTCGACATTGACGTCCAGGCCGCCGAACGGAGCTCCAGCAGGCAACGCCACGCGGTCGACCGGCGTCGGCGCAGCTCGATGGAGCTCGACCATGGTGCTCGTCAGCAAGCTGCGCTTCTTGCCGATGGGCAGGAATGCCGCCGGGCGCCGCGACGCAACGTCTAGGGTAATCATGTCGAGCGCCAAGGCGAGGATGTCGGGATCGTCCGCTTCGATCAATCCGCAGACCTCGGCGCCATAACCTAGAGACTGGCTCAAAAGATTGGCGATCGCGATGTTTGCGGCAATTCCGGTAAGCTCATGCCTGGGCTTGGCCGACGACAGAGCCCTTACAGCGCAAGCGCCCCAAGCGACTGGCGCGGTCCACGCCTCGACCCCTAACTGGGTTGTCTCGTTCACGGCGACCGGCAGGACATTTGCGGGCAGACCCGCGCCGAACCGGGCGAGTGCGTCGATCAGCGGCTCGCCGTGGCCGAGGTCATGGAAAAGAACGACCGCATCGAGGCCGCCCGCCTCCCGATAGGTGAAAAGAAGCGTCCGCAGCCGCCGAAGCAGCGATTCTGCATCCGGCACGGCGTAGGCGGCAGCACCCGTGGGACATGCCGCCGCGCAGCTGCCGCAGCCGGCGCATACTTCCGCATTGATCGCGACGTGGTTGCCGGCAGGCGTTATCGCCCCTGTCGGGCACAGGTCGAGGCACCGCGTGCAGCCGGTGATGCGCGATCTCGAATGGGCGCACAGATCGGCGGAGAAATCGATGAAGCGCGGCTTGTCGAACTCGCCCACCAAGTCGGCAGCCCTTGCGATCGCAGTGGCGACGGAGGCGCGATCGCCGGGATCGGCCTTCACGTAGCCGTCGCGCAATTCATGGGCAGGAAAAAGCGGAACTCCGCCGGAGAGATCAAGGATGATGTCGGCGTTCGAGACGGCTCCATCGCGCGATATCCCGAAGCGAAGCCGATCGCGCGAAGATGGATTGGGCGCCGCGAAATCGTCGACCGTCAGCTCGAAGGCGCCGAGATGCCCGCGCGCTTTGCGGATCGTGCCCTGCATGACGGGAAAATCCCAGACCCGGTGCGGCGCAATTTCGCCCGGACGGCTAAGCAACACCGTGACGTCCAGCTTCTCGGCAAGTTGCCGGCCCGCATCGATCGCCGTCGAGTCGCAGCCATAGACCAGGACGACACCATTGCTCGAAAGCGTAACGAGCGCGGGCGCCGAAGCGGGTTCGGCCGCCATAGCGAGCAGGGCCGCCGCTTTCGGGCCGGCAGCAGCAGCGCCTTGCGACCAGCCCCCCGTCTCGCGAATGTTTGCGAAAACCAGATCGCCTGCGAAACCGAGTTCCTCGGCGAGCTCGCCGAAAAGCGGCGCCTGTTGCGTGCAGCTGATGGTGACTGCTCCGCCGCTGCTCAGGGCGCTGCGCACCCGGTCGAGCTCCGCGCCACAGAACTGGTCCCCCGCCTCGACCCGTGCGCCCGGGCATCCGCGGGCGACGCTGGCGCCGAAGCCCGGCATGCTCCGCTCGCAGGAGCAGACCAGGACCGTGGGTTGTTTGGCCAGGCTCATTCCGACTCCCGTGGCATCTTCCTTGCCCACGCGGTAGCGCCTCTTCCTTGGAAGTATTATAAAGACATTACAGTCGCCGTCATCAAAATATGGATCGGCACTATGCGCCCATCTGTCAGCGACCTCCAACTGCCACCGCCTTACAGCCTCGTGCCGCTGAGAGAGGCTGGCGACGCCTTCGCGCATGCCTGCGCGATCGCGGCAGAGGAAGGCGCAGGCACGCTCGCCTGGGTGCGCCGCTACGATCTGGCCGAATTCGCCGTGGTGCTTGAGCCTGAGGAGCCCCTGGAGGAAGCGCGTCGCGCGATCTATGCAGGCATGAACGCGCTCGCCGATGCGCTTGCCGTCCATGCTCCGCCGTCGCGGCCCATCACCTTCGACTGGCCAGGCACTATTCGCGTCGACGGAGTTCTCGTCGGCGGCGCCCGCCTGGGCTGGCCGGAAGGGGCACGGGAGCACGAAATCCCCGACTGGCTCGTCTTCTCAGGCATGATCCGCACTGCCGTCATCCGCGCCGACGAACCCGGTCTGCGTCCGCTGCTTGGCGCGCTTGACGAACTAGGCTTCGCTGCGCTCGATGCCGGTGAGATCGTCGCGAGCTTCTCCCGCCATCTGATGGCCGCATTACACGAATGGAGCGACACCGGCTTCGGTTCGATCGCCAGCCGCTGGCTCGACCGGCTGCCCCGAAAGGGCGATGAGCATACAGAGCTTGCCGGTAACGGAGATCTACTGATTTCCCATATGGCCTCTCAAAGGCTTGGCGAGCGAAAAAGACTGGCCGAAGCGCTTGCCAGGCCTTCCTGGCTCGATCCGAGGACGGGAACGCCATGGATTTGAAGCTGCCGCGAACGATCCGTCTCGATGCTTCGGACACGTTTGTCTATTCGCGCGCTGCAGGACCAGGCGAATGGGCGGTGACCGGCACCTTCCTGTTCTTCGGCGCCGATACCGCCACGCTTTCCGGCAAGGATCGGCAGGCGTTCCGCGCCGGGTTCCTCGGCATTGACAGCTTCGGCTGGTCCACCCTCGTCGTGGTCACGGACGCGACCGCGCTTGACCGCGCGGCAGCCGTCGATCGGCTGGCCGAGCAGCTTGTGGTGCGATGCGGTGCGCCGGACATCGAAACGGCGCGCGTCGCCGCCGAAGAGGAGATCGCCTTCGCGCAATCGCTGTGCGACCACCCGCCGAACACGCTGATTGGGGTCAACCGCACCAGCGAACAGGCCCGCATCCGAGAGTCGTTCCGCACCCTGCATCGTAAGGCGAGCCGGCTGGAGCCGGCAACGGCATTCCGCTTCGTCGAAATCGAGGGTGAAGACGCGTCGACGGAAAAGTTCGATCTCTTCGCATTCGCCGGGAGGCAGAAGTGAAGGATTTCTGGATTTCCTCCGGTCATCACCTTCTCGACAGAGATGAGGCCGGGCGCCTGCTCGTGACCGACTCCTTTCTGAAGGCATATTTTGCCCGGCCAGAGCTTCTCCCCCCCGAATCCGCCTGCCCGGCGGAGTTGCGCCTGCATCACGAACTTTTGATGCATCATCCGCGCCGGCCGGTCGCAAAGGAGGAGATCGCCGCCTTGGAGGATCCGGATGCGCGCGAGAACTGGCAGTTCATGATTGCCTTTCGCGATCATGTGCTGGCCGCTCCCTCACTCGAAGCCGCATACCTCGCGCTGGCGCGCGGCTCGGCGGAAAATATCCCCCCGCTGTTCATGAACCAGCTTGCCCAGGTCGTGCTGCGCAATGCGCTGGACGGTCAGCATGACGCCTGCGTTCTGCGAGCCGCCGAGCTGTTTTATCGGCCGCAACGCGTGACGTCTCACGAGGGGGCTGTGCTTCTCGCCGATGCCGAAACAATCGAACTGCATGAACAGAACCGCCATGCCTCGCCGCTCCTCAACATGCTTGGTGGTCCAGCTGTCACGGAACTCGAGATACTCGACGATAAGAATCCCGAGAGTTACTTCGCCAGGAGCGACGCTTTCGATATGGTGCTCAAGCTCGGCAGCGCCCGGAGTCCGGCCCGGCGCGGCCTTGCGACCGCAATGGAGATCTGGATTCGCCATCTTGTTGCAGTGGGCGTGGAGATCGAGCCGGTGGAGCGGATCGAGGACGAGGACTGGGCCTGGTTCGTCGGCCTCGACGCCGAAGCGACCCGCATCGGCAATACGCTCTGGGCCGGCGGCGAACTCGACGCGGAGACAGCAAAGCGCGTCGTTGCACTATTCCGGCTCAGCTTTTCCGACACAGGCGAAGTTCAGCCGGCAGTGGGCGCCAGGCCCGTCTGGCTCATAATGGCCATGACCGCCGACCGAACGATCCGCATGAAGCCGCAGAACCTCATCGCAGGCCTGCCGTTTCGCGCCCCGGGGACGGTGAATTAGGAGGTTTGGTGCCATGATGCGGGAGACTGCGGAAGTCGGGGTGATCGTCGAGCGACGGGCTCTGAACAGCCCGTGGGTCGACCATGTCTGGGTGCCCGTGGCCGTGCTGGCGGGCGCGCCGTGCGCGGCGCCATGGTCAGTGCTGCACGAATCCGACGGCCTGACGCGTTTCTATGCCGGAACTTTCAAGCTCGAGCTCTTCGGGTGCGACACGGGCATGTACCGGGACAACCTCCGTTCGGGGCGGCCTAGCCTCTGGATCGCGCTCCGGTCGAGCCCTGCTCCACCCGGAGTTGTGCTGCACCTGGTGACCGCTGACCCTTTCGAAGGCGAGTCGCTGACAGAGGCTGGTCCCGACATCATCGAGGCCGTGCCTATGCCGATCGAGCTTCAGCAATGGGTGGCCGCCTTCATCGAGACGCATCACGTTGAGCGTCCCTTCATCAAGCGCAAGCGCGATCGGGCGGACAGCAATGCCCTGGCGAGGCGCGGTCCTCGCTCCGGAACGATGGATGATGCCGAATGAGCGCGGGAAATGACAATGTCTTCGCCCGCTGGTCGCGCCGAAAACAGGCGGCGCGTTACAGCGCGACTGCGGAGCCGCAGAAGGATCAGCTTGCGCCTGACGAAGCTGTGGCGCCGGCGGGTGTTGGGGAGCAGCTTGCACGAGCAATTGCGGAGCCGGAGGCCGCCGAGCCTGCCGAGCCCCTCCCCCGTGTTGAGGATTTGACCGCCGAAAGCGACCTTTCAGCCTTCCTGCGCAAAGGCGTGCCCAAGATGTTGAAGCGCGCCGCATTGCGCAGGATGTGGTCGCTCGATCCGGCAATTCGTGATCATATAGGGCCTTCCGAATATGCCTGGGACTTCAATAGGCCGGGATCCATGGCGGGATTCAGCCCCTTGAAAGAATCCAGCGAACCTGTCGTGGATTTCCTGTCGACGTTGAGCGGCGGCAACCCGGCCGACCCAGCAGGCGCCGCCATGGCTTCGGAGGCACCGGAGAAGGCGCCTGCGCCCACCGTCGTCTTGGCGGACGAGGACGCGAACGCACCCGATGCTTCGCAGGCTGTTACGCCGGACAGTTCGATCGAGCCGGCAATCCGTCCATCCCCTTCGGCCGACGTGGCCGAAACCGGCGCCGGCCGCGACGAAGCTGCCGGCGCCGCGGAATCATCCCCGATTAATCGCCAGCGGCGCCATGGCGGCGCCGTGCCGCGCTGATCTGGATATGTGGCCATTTTGGCACAGTTGCTGTTGCAATTGCCGGGCGGGGGACTAGTATTATTTTACCCACTCGTTGAGGGGCACGGTCGAGGTCAGTAGATGAACCCAGACTTGCGCCTAGAGGAGGCAACCGGCACGTCGCGCGGAGCTGACGCTCTGGTTCCCGGCGTTAGAGATGCTGACGTCGACGACGTGAACAGCGCACGCGCGGATGAGTACGCGCTGCTCGCCACGCTTCTCCTGGCCGCTCCGGATGCAAACCTTATGGCGCGGCTTTCCGGTTTGCGGGGCGACACCGAGACGCCGCTCGGCCTTGCTCATGCGGCACTCGGCCAGGCCGCGGCTTCGGCCTCCCCGGCAGCGGTCAGTCGCGAGTATTTCGAGCTCTTCATCGGGGTCGGGCGCGGCGAACTCCTTCCCTACGCCTCATACTACCTGACGGGCTTTCTCAATGAACGGCCGCTTGCCCGTCTACGCGGGGACATGAAGCGCCTCGGCCTTGAACGCGCCGACGGTCATTTTGACCCGGAAGATCATCTCGGCACGCTATTCGAGATCATGAGCGGCTTTGCCGCCACACATTTCGTGGTTCCCGCTGGCGATGAGCGGGACTTCTTTGAACGTCACATCGCGCCCTGGGCGAGCCGCTTCTTCGCCGATCTGGAAAACGCGGCCTCGGCCAGGTTTTACCGGGTAGTGGGCGTGTTGGGGCGGATTTTCATCGACATCGAAGCGGAAGGCTTCGCCATGGAGGCGCGACGAAGCTCATGACGTGATCGCGTCGACAGATAGGGAGGATGGCAGATGCAGGAAAAGAAACAGACGGCAATGAACCGCCGCAATTTCCTTCGCGCCTTCGGCGGCGCGTCCACGACCGCCGTGGCCGCCGTGACGCTCAGCCCCGGAGAAGCGCAAGCTTATGCTCCCGGCGAGGAGGAGACGAGGGCCCGCTACCGCGAGACCGAGCACGTCAAGGCATTCTACCGTGTGAACGGTTATGAGACGTTGAAGAAGTGAGAGCGCCATGCTGACCAAGCGCAAGAGCGGTCAGGCGAACCGCACAAGATTGCACACGCTGATGGGAACGGTCGCCTCCGCTCCCATCGACCGGCGAACCTTCCTTCGCCGTTCCGGTCTCGTGGCCGGCGGGATGGCTGTAATCGGGTCGTTCCAGCTCGGCACCGTTCAAAAGGCGGCGGCCATCAGTCCGCCGCAGCCGGGCGAGCCCATCGAACTCAAGAAAAGCGTCTGCACCCATTGCGCGGTCGGCTGCACCGTTACCGCCGAAGTCCAGAACGGGGTTTGGACCGGTCAGGAGCCTTCGTGGGCCAGCCCGATCAACCGTGGCTCCCATTGCGCCAAGGGAGCAAGCGTACGCGAACTCGTACACAGCGACCGCCGACTGAAATACCCGATGAAGCTCACCGCCGGGCAGTGGGAGCGGGTCTCCTGGGACGACGCGATCAATGGGATTGGCGACAAACTGCTCGAGATCCGTGAAAAGTCCGGCCCGGAATCCGTCTACTGGATGGGGTCGGCCAAGTTTTCCAACGAAGGCACCTATCTCTTCCGCAAGCTCGCGGCCCTGTGGGGAACAAACAATCAGGACCACCAGGCCCGCATCTGTCATTCGACGACCGTCGCCGGCGTAGCCAACACCTGGGGCTACGGCGCGATGACGAACTCGTTCAACGATATTCGCAATTCAAAGACCATGATCATCATGGGCGGCAACCCGGCTGAGGCGCATCCGATAGCGATGCAGCATTTGCTGGAAGGCAAGGAACTCAACAAGGCCAATCTGATCGTCATCGATCCCCGTTTCACGCGCACCGCCGCCCATGCGACCGAGTATGTCCGGTTCCGGTCCGGCACTGACATAGCGCTGCTGTGGGGCATGCTTTGGCACATCTTCGAGAACGGCTGGGAGGACAAGGAATTCATCGCGCAGCGCGTCTACGGGATGGATGAGGTCCGCAAGGAAGTCGCCAAGTACACGCCAGAGGAGGTGGAGCAGATCACCGGCGTGCCTGGGGACCAGGTGAAGCGCGTCGCCGAGCTGTTCGCCACGCAGAAGCCGTCGACGATGATCTGGTGCATGGGCCAGACACACCACACGGTTGGTACCGCCAATACGCGCGCGAGCTGCATCCTGTGTCTTGCCACCGGCAATGTCGGCAAGCCGGGTACTGGCGCGAACATCTTCCGGGGCCATGACAATGTACAGGGCGCGACGGATATCGGGCTCGATGTGGTCACCCTGCCCTTCTATTACGGGTTGACGGAAGGCGCCTGGAAGCATTGGTCTCGCGTCTGGGAGATTCCCTACGAGGACCTGTTGAGCCAGTTCGACTCGAAGGAAGCCATGGAAACCCCGGGCATACCGCTGACAAGGTGGTTCGATTCCGTCTCGCTGCCCAAGGACAAGATAGGGCAGCGCGACAGCATGCGTGCTATGTTCATTCAGGGCCACGCCAGCAACAGTATCGCTCGTATTCCGGAATCGATGAAGGGCCTGACAGGCCTGGAGTTGCTTGTTGTCGCCGATCCCCATCCCACGACCTGGGCATCACTGGCGGTGGAAGCGGGGCGTCAGGACAACACTTATCTCTTGCCTGTCTGTACGCAGTTCGAGACGTCAGGCTCGCGCGTCGCCTCAAATCGGGCCATCCAGTGGGGCGAGCAGATCGTCAAGCCGAGCTTCGAGCAGAAGGACGACTACCAAGTCATCTATCTCTTGTCGAAGAAGCTCGGGCTTGCCGACAAGATGTTCAAGAAAATAGCCGTCGAGGGAGACCGGCCGGTGCCCGAGGAGGTGCTGCGCGAGATGAACCGCGGGAGCTGGTCAACGGGCTATTGCGGTCAATCGCCGGAGCGCCTCAAGGCGCATATGAAGAACCAGCACAAGTTCGACCTGGTGACGATGCGGGCTCCGAAGGATGATCCCGAGGTCGGTGGCGACTATTACGGCCTGCCTTGGCCATGTTGGGGCAAGCCGGAGATCCGCCACCCGGGTACGGCCAATCTTTACAGCACCGGCCTGCATGTCATGGACGGCGGTAGCCCGTTCCGCGCCCGCTTCGGCGTCGAACGCAACGGCAAGACCCTCCTGGCGGAAGGTTCGTACACGCAAGGCTCGGAACTCACCGACGGCTATCCGGAGTTCACCATGGCCGTGCTTAAGAAACTCGGCTGGGACAAGGATCTGACCGCGGAAGAACTCGCCGTGATCGAAACGATCGGCGACGACATCAACAAGGTCTCGTGGTCGACAGACCTGTCAGGCGGCATCCAGCGCGTCGTACTCAGCCATGGCTGCCATCCCTACGGCAACGGCAAAGCTCGCGCAGTAGCGTGGAACCTGCCCGACCCAGTGCCGACCCATCGCGAGCCGATCTACTCGCCGAAGGTGGACCTGGTCGCAAAATATCCGACCTATCCCGACGCCACACAGTTCCGGCTGCCGAACATAGGGTTCAGCGTGCAGCAGGCCGCGGTGGAAAAGGGCATCGCCAAGACGTTCCCGCTGATCCTGACCAGCGGCCGGCTCGTCGAATATGAAGGCGGGGGCGAGGAAACGCGGTCGAACAGATGGCTGGCCGAGCTGCAGCAGGAGATGTTCGTTGAGATCAACCCGGCCGATGCGGCCGAACGCGGCATCGGCGATGGAACCTGGGTTTGGGTGAATGGTGCGGAGAACAACTCGAGGGCGCGGGTGAAGGCGCTGGTCACGGAGCGCGTCGGCCGGGGCGTCGCTTTCATGCCCTTCCACTTCGGCGGCTGGTTCCAGGGTAAGGATCTGCGGGCTCACTATCCGCAGGGCTCCGATCCATATGTTCTGGGAGAGAGCGCCAACAGCATCACCACCTACGGCTACGACCCGGTGACGGGCATGCAGGAGCCGAAGTGCACGCTCTGCCAAATCGTAGCAGCGTGAACGGGAGGAACAGAAATGGCCCGGATGAAATTCCTTTGCGACGCTGATCGTTGCATTGAGTGCAATGCCTGCGTCACCGCCTGCAAGAACGAGCACGACGTGCCTTGGGGCATCAACCGCCGCCGCGTTGTCACCATCAATGACGGCAAGCCCGGCGAACGCTCCGTCTCGATGGCGTGCATGCATTGCACCGACGCGCCCTGCGCGGCGGTCTGTCCGGTCGACTGCTTCTACACCACGGCCGACGCGGTGGTGCTCCACTCCAAGGATCTGTGCATCGGGTGCGGCTATTGCTTCTACGCCTGCCCGTTCGGCGCGCCGCAATATCCTCGTGTGGGCAACTTCGGTTCGCGCGGCAAGATGGACAAATGCACCTTCTGCGCCGCCGGCCCGGAAGAGGATTCCACCGAAATTGAATATGCCAAGTACGGCGCCAACCGGCTGGCTGAAGGCAAGCTGCCGCTTTGCGCCGAAATGTGTTCAACCAAGTCGCTCCTGGCCGGCGACGGGGAGATCATCGCGGCGATCTACAAGGAGCGTGTGACGCAACGTGGCTATGGTTCGGGAGCCTGGGGCTGGCAGACGGCCTATCGAGAAACAATCGACGTGTAGGAGGCAGTCGGGCTCGTCCCGCGCGCAACGGAGCTATCACGGAGGACGCAGAAATGCCGGAGATCAGGCTTGGTCGAGTGACGCCGCATGCTATCGCAGCGTTGATGACGCTCACGCTGCTGGTCGCAGCGCCTGTCTACGCGCAAGCCCCATCCGGGAGCAACCCGACCGCACAGGCTGTGAGCGAACGGCAGCTTCTTGATGAGCTGCAAAAGATCGAGGGGCGCGTCACCCTGCCCAATACAGCCGCCGGCTTGCTCGAGCAACCGCAAGGCCGCGATTACCGCAGCTTCCACGAGGGCTGGCTGCCGTGGATCGGCGGCATCGCGATACTCGGCATTTTGCTGCTGCTAGCGCTGTTCTATTTCTACAGGGGCCGCATCCGCACACTGGCGCCCGAATCGAGCGTAAGGATTTTGCGCTTCGGTGCTCTGGAGCGGCTAACCCACTGGATGACTGCCACGGCGTTCATCATCCTAGCCATCACCGGCCTGAACTTTATCTTCGGCAAGCGTCTGCTGATGCCGCTGATCGGGGCCGATGCATTTTCAACCTGGTCGATTTGGGCGAAATACGCCCACGACTTCGTCGCGTGGGCGTTTATGCTCGGCATATTAGTCATGCTGGTGACATGGGCCTGGGACAACCTTCCGGATCGCCATGACGCTCATTGGCTCAGAGTCGGCGGCGGCTTTTTCGACAAAACCAACAGGACGCATCCGCCGGCCGGACGTTTCAATACCGGCCAGAAGCTCATCTTCTGGGCTGTCGTCCTGGGCGGAATTGCGATGTCGGTATCGGGCATATTCATGCTGTTTCCGTTCGCATTCGCCGACATAAACGGCATGCAGACGGCCCAGTATATTCATGCGACTGTGGGCATAATTTTGATCGCTGTTCTTATCGCTCACATTTATATCGGCACGCTCGGGATGGAAGGCGCCTATGAAGCAATGGGTTCGGGCACGGTCGATTTGAACTGGGCGAAGGAGCATCATAGCCTTTGGGTTGAAGGGCAGGAGGCGAAAGATACAATACAGCCACGCTCGGCGGCCGAAGCGGCCGAATAGTGCTTCTGCGCAAAACCGAAATGCGCGGGTCCTTGGTCCGGGCATTTCTGGCATCCTCGTTGGGCTTTCATTGCGCGAGGCGGTGCCTTCGAACCCACGTCAACGAGCGAAGGGCTAGGAAGGCGTCTCCTCCCCGCCCGCGGCTGCGGTGGAGTTGTCGCCCGGCTCGCCCGTCCAGTTTTGACCAACCAGATTGTGTCCCGGATCGCCCACGCGAGTGCTCTCGCTGCTGTAAACCTGCCATGCTGGCTGTTGCTGCTGCGCGCTCAGAAGAAAATAGCCCGCCCCGAGCGCAATTGCGATCGAAACGACAATTCCGGTCAAGATCATACCCATCCCGCCTTCTCCCTTTCTCACCTGCTCAAAGTCGCAGTCATGCTCTCATTTCGGCGTCTGCGTCTGCTGCGCTGGATCCTGTCCCGTCGCAGGTGGATTGCCAGATCCGGATGACTGGGGGACCTCACCGGATTTTTGCTGAAACTGCAGGTCGAGCGCCGCCAGTGAAAGCAACGGCGGCGGAATGGCGACGCCGGCCACTCTCATTTGCCGCGCGGTCTTCTGGCATTGTGCAATGTCATTGGCGGCGGCCAGTTCCTCCGCTTTCGCGACATCTATCACGGAATCCTTGGGGGTGCTCGACGTATCGGACGGGGGCAACGGCGCGGCCCTGCTTTCCTTCTGGGGCGCGTTCGTGGCCGATCCGCTGGCCACCTTCTCCTTGTTCGGTTGTGGAGAGTCGCTGGCAACTCCAGATTGCCCCGTAATTTTTTGCGCCGAGCCCGTTCCGGTCTCCGGCTTGGCGGGCGCGGCTGCGCTGCTAGTAGATGTGCCAGCTTGCTGAGCCGGGGCAGCAGCGGTCGGGGTAGCCGCTTCGGCAGGCGCCTTCATGAAGGCGAGGAGCTCTTGGCAGAGATTTGCGGGCCCGCCTGCCTGCTGGGCAACAGGCATAGCAGTGTCGGCTGCTGGAGCCGTAGCCTCGGGGGCAGTGCTCGTCTGCGCCAGCGATGTTGACGCCGACAGCGCGACGATTCCTGCGAGAACCATTTCTTTCATCGCTTTGCTCCTTCCCTAATGAAAGTCACCCGCTTGGCTGACAACATAACGCCGGAGGGTGCCCGAACGATCCATGGACTTGCAAGGCCTAACCTGCCCCGCAATTCGGCCGTGGTCTCGCCCGCGGCCTTCATGGATTTTTGGCGCAACGCATGCACCCCGCCCCCGCAGCAGAACCTGAAACGCGGCCCTGGAGGCGTTACGGCGACCTTTCGGACCTGAGAAAGCCGACATGTGCTAACGTTCTGTCGATATCGTGATGGGCGACGCCGATCAGCGGCAGTCGAGCTACCGCCTGCTCACGCCCCGAATGGGATCTTGATCAAACGTCGCCAAGGTATCGCGGCAGGGTGTAAGCAATGATCGAATCGCCTGCCTCGGTGCCGGTTGATCTGTGGCCGCCGGTCACCAGACCAGGTCCTGACGCCCGTCCGCACCCTGGGAGGTAAAGGGGGTTGCCCTGTCCGCCGGCCGTAGTAAACAGCGACGCCGACCAGGTCATCGTCGCCAAGCTGGCAACCACCATCCAGGAGCGCTGCCGGCTATTTCGTACGTGAGCGGAGGCCTCGAAAGTCCGCAGATCGCAGCCTGGTGTGCGAGATTCTAGAGGGTGGCGAGGCCGCCTTTCCAGACGATCCGAGGCCGCGACCGCTTTCTCCACTGGGTACAAAGCATGCCATTAGTAAGGAGATCGATGGTTGCTATCGCGGCCGTCTAGTGTCGCAGTCCGACATGTTCTCGCTTGTTGGCTTTTCTAGCTCGCCTAATATTCACGTGGATGACTCGTCTGTTTCGTCAGCTGGCCAACTTCTTCAGAATTGCTTTCATCGACGCCAAGCAAGTAAGACCAAGCAGCGTCATAGGCGGCCAGCTTTATCTGTGAAAGCGCAACTTGCCGCTCGGAGTAGTTAGAAATCAGTGCGCCCGAAGCTTGCCCATGAGCTAGGACGGCGGCAGACACCCCGGTCAACAAAGCCAAGAAAACTACGCGTTTTACCGATGCACTTCCTCTCATTCCTTTCTCCAGCAATCCAATATCGTGGCGATTATATCGATCTAACGTTAAGCCGGTCGCCTTCACATAGCAAGTGCAAAGGCGCAAAGCTCGGCGCCAGCTTCGGGTGTTTCGGTCTACATCGTAAGTAGTCAGGCTCGGTGTTTCGACACGCGAAGCACAGTGGACAAGAGCGCATCCTCTCCTAGTGGCGGGCTAAGCCATTCGCCTAACGCCTTGGTTGGCGGCAAAGAGATTTGCCCAACGCGCGACCTAGTCAACTTCTACCGCTGCAACCGCTTTTGTAGGGTCTAGTCGTAGCGCTGATAGAGAAGCGCATCAGCGCACAGCGTGCTTCATCCAGCTTCACCAAACCCCCTTTTGCGAAATTGTGTGCAGGGCCGGGACCTGAACAACTGTGAGAGATTAAGCAAGCAGTCGGTGCACTGTTGATCGGCACGGCGGGGAACGATTAGCGCTCCCTGCCCGGCGGAGACCATCCGTGCCGTCTTCGAGCCTGTAGACGGCCGGTGCGAATGGTCCCTGGAAGCGGAGGGGACTCGCCTACGCCTAACGCTATCCGCCCAAAGTGGGTGACGAATGAGTCTCATGCGAACAAGGACCAACGCGACACTGGCGGCGCCGACGGTCATCTACATGGTAGCATTCTTCGTCG